>MHBF01000012.1 GCA_001803225.1 Lentisphaerae bacterium GWF2_44_16
GGAAGCGAAAGCAACGGAAAATATACCGAAGAGGCGCGTTCAAGCCTGGAATGGACAAACTGGCCGTTGTTCACAGTCGGACTTGTCCAGCGGGGATATTCCGATGACGAAATACAGAAAATCATAGGCGGCAATGCCCTCCGTGTAACAAAGGCGGTTTTCCCGCTAAAACAGGTCTTTTATGACCTCTATAAGGAAATATAAAAATGAACAGTGAAACAGAGAGAAAATTGAAAAACAAAATAAAAATTTCAGGTCTTTGGATATTAATCTTATTTATGTTTTTCTCAGTTTCAGGAGAGGACAAAATAAGTGTTGTCTGCTTTAACAACGTTACTCCTTCTTCTCTTCAGGAAAACCCTGACATTGAGATATACGGCATTGAAGTTTTCAATTACTGGCCTGACGTTGAATATCTCAAACAGATGCTTGGCAGACAGAAAAAAGGCGGTGTGACTTATGAGGAATGGTTGGAGCAGAATAAGGAAGACTACAGGCCGATTAGTGACAAATTCATGGAAGACCTTGAAAAAGCTAAACTCCTCTACATAGGACAACGCACATCAGAAGCCGCTAATACGCTCTTTAAAAAATATCCTGAAGCAGTCAAAAAATTTCTTCAACGCGGTGGCGTTATATTTTTTGATTACGGCTCTGCTTCTCCGTCATTAAACAAATTTTTAAAGAGCATTGATCTGGAAAATCCTTCCGCTGATTATAAAAACATGAAATCCGGAGACTACAGCGCGGTACCATGGGAAAAATGCGATATATCGCTTTTAAAAACGCCCCATGACATGAAGAATGGAAGAATTGCCGCTCACGGCTCATGGGGAAAATGGTCGGATAAACAATTTGCTCCGTTCAGAAATATAAACGATCCGGAGAAAAGGGCCGGCATGATAATTCAGGAAAATGTCCTGGGCAAAGGCGTGGTAATATTCAATCAGATTTACAGTATATTCAGAAAAGCGGAACGCGGAGGAAATAAAAAGCTTCTGGAAAATACGCTTTCATATATTCTCAAGAGAGACGTGACAAAGTACAAAATTGAAATGATGAAGGAAAAAGGCGGTCCCGGCGAACCGGCAAGATGATGCTGAAACCGGCCGGAGATGAAAGATTTAAAAATAAAAAAACAGGAGGAAATATGTTGAAAAAAGTGTTGTGGACGCTGATGGGTTTCTTGGTTGTCTTTGACGTTGCGGCGGAGATGGAATTTGCCGATAAAAATGTCAACCCGCTTTTTATTAAAAGTATGCCGGGCAAGCCGTGGTGGAATGACGGATATAAATTCCGCGCCCCTCTGCTGATTTCGGAAACCGTCGGCAAAAAACGGGAAAACATAATGTTGGATTTTGTCTGTGATCTGGGACAAAAAATTTCTCCTGATGCCATAAGGATTGTAACACCATGGGAGGAAGAAATACCCTCTCAGGTAATCCCGCTCGAAGGCAATAAACTGGAGATAATTTTCAGTACCTCACTGCGCGAATATGAGAACAAGCCTTTCTTCATTTATTTCGGCAATCCCGAGGCTAAAAAACAGGATATTGATACTGACCTCATAATGAGAAACAAGGGAAATTCCCTGGATATAAAAAATGAAAAAATACAGGCTGTTTTTACGGCTGACAATAAACGTTCGGGAAAAATAAGGACGTTCAGGATAATTGGTTCCAATGTGCCGAATCAGCTCACGGAAAGATACACCGGTGTAACATGGGCCGGCTTAGACCTTGGCAAAATGGATTTTTCGGAAAAGCCTTCCGTAAAAATTGACGGCCCTTTCAAGAAAACCATTGAGTATTCATCGGATGATCTGGCGGTGGAATACACTATATACAGTTTTTCACCGAGAATAGATTTCAAGCTTATTCCCAAAAACGCAAAGACAGTGTCCACCGTTACAAAATGGCTCGCCGGCGGAGGCGACGCATATGATAATTTCTATTATGACGGATTGAAAGGCCCGATGCAGTTCAAGGCGGGCCTTGATGTAATGAGTGATAAAGGTGTTAATAAAATTGAAGACCTGACAAAATGGATGAAAGACGGCTGGGCCGCGCTTTCGGACGCAAAAGTCAACGAAAGCGTCGGGACTTTTTTTGACAGGGAGGCAATGAAGTATTTCCAGTATTATGATTCCGGAGGTAACGGGGGCGAAACATTTACAATCAATTTTGATCTGAAAAAACCGGTTTCAGGCGCGTTGCTGGCTATGAAAGGCGACTGGAAAGAACTCCGTTCCGCCTACATCGACTGGAAAAATCCTCCCGTAATCAACTTCGGAAATATTCAGCCATACCGGAAAATCGGATATAAAGTTCCCAGTTTTACGAAAGATTTCACAAGGGATTATAAATTTGAAGATACAAGAATAGGAGAGAGAATTACCGAAAATTTTGCTGAAGAAATGGTTTATAACATTCGTAAACTTGGAGGGAATGCGGCCAAATACAATATATATATGATAAAATCCATTCCACTCTCAAAAGAAGTTTATGAGAAGTATGTGAAAGTATATGAAAAGTATTATCAGGGCAAATACAGACAGAAGCAACCGGAGTATAACGAAGCGGATTTTAAAAACACTTATCTTGAAAAATTCATAAAGGCGGCGCACGACAAGGGCGTAGCGGTAAGAAGCTGGAATGTTTTCACCCCATTCCGCAGGGTGAAACCCGGCGCGGCCAGGGATCCTGAGACCGTTGATTTCATAGTGGAATTTTCCAAGACGCTGGCATCAACCGGAATTGATCTTTTGCAGACGCATGCCGCGGATGAATGGGCGCATGTTCCCCCTGAAATTAAGGGCGGTGCTCATGGCGGGCCTTTCTGGGAAAACGCCGACGTATGGCTGGACTATGAAAAATGCTATGTGGATATCGCTAAAAAAACTAAGGAGGAAGTCAAGAAAAAATATCCGAATATACCCATAAGTACTCTTTGCAGTACAGACGGACAGCTTCCTAAAATGGATTTTATGGATGAAAAGGGACCGTATCTTGACACGGTTGAAAATGAATTCTGTCCCGGAATGATTCCGAGAGTTCCCCAGTTAAAATACGGTATAAAACGCATGCAGGGGGCTTTCGGCAATGACGGACGCAGCATACAGCATCATTTTTATTACTATGTGCCAAATCCTCTTTACAGAGTGAGCGAGATGGAACTCCCAATGATTTTCGGTATCAAATCATTTTCACATGAAGGTATTGGACATTATATAAAAGACTCTGAGCTGAATGAAATAACGGCGGATTTCTACAGGCTTACCGACTATACGGCGCTGGATAAGTTCATAGCAGGAACTACGCCTTATAAGTTTCTGGGCGTTTTCAGGGACGCGAATGCCTTCAGGGATGATATCAGGAATAAAAGAATAAGCTCTGCTTTTCCAGGACATCAGGGTGAACAGGAGGCCAGATGCAAACAGCTCACTGTCCTCAAAAGTATGCCGATGGACCTTGTTTTCAATCGCTTCTTCAAGCTGGATGAGTTGAAGAAGTACAAGATTATTTTCATACCTTCCGATAAAGTGTTCAGTGATGAATACGCCAAGGAACTCGAAGAATACGTAAAAAACGGCGGCTCTGTAATTTCAGAGGGAAGTACGGCGGACAATAAAATTTTTGCAAAACTCGCCGGAGTGAAAAAAACAGGAGATGAAAGTATAACTTCAGATATTTGCGGCATTCCCATGAAGTCAACGCTTTCAGTTGAGGCGGCCGGAGCGGAAACGCTTTTCAAGGACGCAAAAGGCAAACCAGCGGTTTATATTAACAGCTCCGGAAAGGGCAAGGTTATTTATTCTCCGTATATCCTGACTGACGATATGAATAACTCAAAGGAAAAGGAGATTTTTGTAAGGGAGCTTGTTGTAAAAATCGCCGGCACGGGCCCTATAATCCCGGCAAAGGAAATGGTAACAGCTTTTGACTCATCGCTGCTTGTCAACGGCAACGAATATTTCCTGGGCGTTTATAATCCGGCTTCCTTGAAGAAGCTTGAAACGGAAATCAAAATAGATGTTCCGAGCGATAAAAATTATTTTCTGCTGAACGTCAAAACTGGTGAGAAGACTCCGTTTACAGGAACAGTGAAAACGGATATAGACCCTCTTCAAACGGGTTTCTATATAATCGGGACGAAAGCAGCGGAAATTCCGGAACTTAAAAAAGCTTCTCCTGCCGGAGGATACAGCATTCTTCCGGGAATGAAATTCCTTGAAAAAAAAAGGGATGATTTCACTTTTGAATTTACTCCCGCCGGTAAAATTAAAACAGTCGGTGTTCTTCACATTACCGACAAGAGGGGGCAGATTCATGCCTGGGGAGCGGAGGCCGTTTATAATTGCATAAAGGAAAATATGCCCGGCATAAAAGTCGAATATCTCGAAAATCTCAAGGACAAAACTATCAACGGATGCGATGCCGTAATCGTTCCGAATATGGGCAATCCCATGCCTGTTCAACTTAATAATGACTGGTCGGAGAAAATAGCGGAATTCGCCAGGCAGGGCGGCGGCGTTATGGTGATGCATAATTCAATGGGAATAGGGTCCCTTGGCGAACCGCCTTTTCCCTCTGTAGCCAAGTACGGCGGCAATTATTATGCGGTGAATGATTTTTCGGTGGTGAAGGAACATCCCGTTACGGACGGAATGAAGACAGGAGAAGTTTTTCATGATTCCTGTTGGGATTATGACCAGGTTGAGACCGGAGAGAATGGCATTATCCTTGCAAAGGGACTGAGAAAGGACGGTATTCCGACACCAGCCATTGCCGTCGGAAAATACGGAAAAGGCAATGTTGTTGTTTGCGGCATTGCCATAGGCGCGGGCTATAAGAAGGAAGGCGAAAAGTTTGTAAAATATGAAGCCCCGCCAGAAGGCGGTTTGAAAAAAATTCTTCTTAACTCCGTAAAGTGGATGCTTTCTGAAAAACAGGAAACTTCCAAATGAATGAAACTCTCTATCTGCTTCCGCAACCCCAAATACTTAAGTTGAGAAAAAATGCAGGAATTAAAAATGGTTTTTCAGAGTATCTGCTTCAGGAAAAATCATGGAAAAGGCTTCAGAAAATATTGCCTGAATCCTGTTTCAATAAAAAATCCGGACGTAAAATCCGTGTTCTGAAAGACAGCTCCATAGACGGGAATGACGCTTATGAAATTGAACTGGGAAAAACTGAAATAATAATAAGGGCAAAAGACGAAACCGCCGCCTTTTACGGTATATGCACACTAAAGCAATTGAACGAGCGTTACGGGCTTTCATATACGGGGCAAATATCGGATTGGGCTGATCTGAAACTGCGTATCCTGATGATAGACCTGAAAAGAGTTGACTGGAATTTTAATTATCTTCTAAGCCTGATTGAAAGGGCCGCCGAACTTAAAATCAATTATATAATGATTGAATACGAGGATAAATTCAAATACAAATTCAGCAGTGAAATACCTGTAAAATCCGCCCTTAACATTAAACAGATTGAAGAACTCAACAGAAAAGCTTTCAATAATTTTGTGGAAATAATACCCCTTGTACAGTGTCTTGCCCATTATGAGTACATCCTGAAGTATGATAAGTTCAAAGAGCTCAGGGAAAACCCGGATATTACAAGTCAGGCCTGTCCTTTAAAAGCAGGGACTTTTGAGCTTTTCAGGAATATGGCATCTGAAATAATGGAGGCCCATCCGGATTCGAGATATTTTCACATCGGCGCGGATGAGCCCTTCCTCTTAGGAACATGTCCCGAATGCGCTATGCAAAAGGGAAAAAATGGAAACGGCAAACTCTATTCGGATTATCTGAATAAAGTATTTGACTGGGTCGAAAGCAAAGGAAGAATACCTGTTTTCTGGGCTGATATAATCAGGCATTATCCGGATGCCGCCAGAAGATGTTCAAAAAAGGCACTCGCGGTTGACTGGAATTACGGAGCAAAAAAAATCAGGGAGAAGGAAGTTCTTTTCTCCAGGCATGGCTTAACATATCTGAATATGGAGCATTATGAAAAATTCTCGCCTGAACAGAAAAAAGAAACAGACAAATGCTGGGAAACAGACCTTAACGCAAGGGATTTTCTCTCCCTGCCTTACGGAAAAATTTTCAAAGACTACGGATATCCGGTACTCGGAGGCAGCAATATAAACTCGGTTGACAACGTATTGACGCACTCTGAAAATGCGTTTCTCAGTAAGCTTGAGGGAAATCTGGCGACATACTGGGCATCATCGAATTCATTGACGAACCCTTATACTGTTTACGAAACACGTCTGGCAGGTATCTGCATGCTGGCGGCATCTTCGTGGAATACCGTTTATGAACGTAAAAAAAGAAATTCTTTCTTTGAACGGGCATTTTTTTCAAAGGATAAGGCCGAACTCTTTAAAATGCTTGACAATAAAAAATTTATTATGCTTCCCATGAACAGCGAAGATGAATGCAGAGAGAAAATTAAAGATTTCAAGGATAATAAAACCGATACTAATCAAGTCAGACTGCTGAAGACAATAAGCAAAAAAATAAATTTGGAACGTAAGTTGAATGAATTGAAGAAAACTCTCTTAAAGAAACCGCTCCTTGAAAAAAGCAGATACAAATTCATAGATATATCGGGTGAATGCAATACAAGGTTTTCCGATACACCGGAAATCCCCGGATGGACAGGGGAAGGGAGTAACGATGAAAGATTTTTCCCTCAAGGAAAAGTTTGCTTTAACGGAGTGCCTTTCAATGTGATAAAGGAAACACCCGATAACAAAACGGTGCTTTTTTTCGGGAATGACCCTGGAAACCCGGCTTATTCCCAAAGCGTGGAAATACCTGTCAACGTCAGGATATATTCCCTGAACTTTTTGCATAGCCTGTGCAGAGGCAAGGCGGACACTTACGGGTATTATAAGATCAATTATGAGGATGGCGGAAGCGAGACTGTGGAAATAAAAAATCTTATCAATATCGGAGCGTGGTGGAATATCATGGAAACGGCGCGTGCCCCGGTGGCGGTGAGAGTGAAAAATCTCTATTCCAAGCGCAAGGTTGGATTTCATACATTCAGTTATTTATTGAAAAACCAGCATAAAAAAGTGAAAAGCGTGGAACTGAATTGCAGTTCCAGATCTTCTCTTTTCGGTGTCTGCGCTATAACGGCAGTCCTCTGTAACAGGGACAGAGAAATCACTCTCGGCAGGAAAAGTTTTGAAAAGCTTGAGACTTTGAAAAAAGGTTTTCTGAAATTGGAAAAGGCATTCAGAAAAGAACTTCCCGAATATCTCTCTGAAAATTCAGCGAATGAAATGACTGAAAAAGCCATAGGCCCCAGCATAGGATACATAGAAAGAAAAAGCAAAGGTCTTGCTTAAACATCGCGGGGCTCTATAAGTTTTGGAAACATATTACTTTTTTGGCCCGTAAGACACCACCGCCAAAAGCAGGAAACAACAGGTAAATTATTAATAATGGTCAATTGAAAAAGTAAACGCACATTTGTCAGGTTAAACGCACGTTACCTCGGAAAAGGAGTGCGTTTAGTTTGACAAACGGATAAAA
>MHBF01000013.1:0-648 GCA_001803225.1 Lentisphaerae bacterium GWF2_44_16
CAGGTTTCCCTGTCAGAACACGAAACATGATGAAACACGCCTTGAAAAAATCAAAGTTTCAGGTCATCTTAATACTTAAGTGAACAGTATTGGGCTTTATGGTATCGCAAAATGCGATACCTTCAAAACAGTATTTGGGTGGTTCTCTGCCTTATGCCTTCACCCAGGAAGGCATCGCAATGCTTTCAAGCGTTCTCAGGAGCAAGCGTGCTGTCGAAGTAAACATTCAAATTATGCGCGCTTTTGTTCGTCTTCGCAAGCTTGTTGACGCGAACAGGAAATTTTCCGATAAGCTCGACAAACTCGAAAAGCGCATGGATAAGAACGATGAAAACGTTGAATACATATTCACGGCAATCCGTCAACTCATGACCCCCGCCGGAAACTCCACCTAAAAAGAAAATAGGTTTCACAAATAAACTGAAATGAAACTCGTTGTGCTTAGCGTTTTTCAGCACTCGGTTCCCTTATGGGGAGGACGCCCAGTTGACGAACTTCTTCTATATCGACTATGCCGTATTCGGCCTGGTCGTCTGAGACTCTTTTCTTTTTGGAATTTTTATCGTCGAATTCATTCATGAGTTTTTTCTCGTGTTTTTCATATTCCTCCATGCCTGTTTCGACGGCTTCGTCAAATGAGCTGTCGGC
>MHBF01000013.1:666-7537 GCA_001803225.1 Lentisphaerae bacterium GWF2_44_16
ACAGATGAAATCCTCGTGGTCTTCATCAAGGTAAACCCCTATGAACGCGTGTCCCGGAATTAAGACTATGAAGGGGTCCATATCAATTTTTCTGAGAATGGAAGCGAAGAGCACGGAACCTTCAAGACAGCTGGCCTGTTTGTTTTTCAGAGCCTCTCCTATCAACCTTATGTGCATGCACGAAAAATCATCCGCGTCCACCATTGAGGGACGCACAATACTGCTGTACTTTATGCCTCTTGCCTTGAGCGTATCCCAGATGGCTTTTATTTCTTTTTTGACGTCGTCCTCATCGCCCTGATAACCGGCGAACTGTTCAACCCTTTTTTTAGCCAGGGCTTCTTTCAGAATATATTCTATTTCGGGATGATTTTCGTTTACGTATGAGCCTATTATCCAGTACGTGTCGATAGTTTCCCCGTCTTCGTCATAAGTCAGGAGACAATCGTTTATTGAACGTACGAGGGCCTTGCAGCTTTTTTCCGGCAGGTTTTCTCCGGCGAGAGACACTTTGGCGCTTATGACTTCCGAAAAAGGCTGTCTGATGGAACTCAGAAAATCCACATTGTATTTCAGATAGGGAAATACCCCGTATTTGACTCCTTTTTTGGGCAATACGCCCTCATAAACGCTTTGGGAGAAAAGTTTCTGTCCGGACATTTCGAGTTTGATTTTAGTGTTGTTCGCGGGGGCCTCTATGATGATGCCTATAATTCCGAAGGGATCGCCGAGAGTTTCGGGGTCCGGTTCAAACATATCGTCTTTCAAATTCGAGGATGCTATTATGGTTGACGGGAAAATTTCTCCCTGCGGCCCTGTGAAAAGTTCATAATCAGCGGCATTGAGCACAGAACAGAGGAAAAAGCAGAGAAAAAAGAATCTTAAACAAAAGGACATAATACCTCTTAACATTTTTTCATAATAGATATTACGTGAACGATATTAATTCAAACAGCAGTGCTCTGATTTTTCAGATTATCAGGCTGATATTATTATTTTGCCAGGGATGATAATGTCAGTGGAAATTCATCAGGGTTGAAATTGGGAAGCATGAGGGCATCGACGAAAGTCGTTTCAAATTCAGGAATTGTGTTCAGTGAAATGACTTTCGGAACTTCAATGATTTTCATAAATGACGTATTTACGGAATTGTCTATCAATGAAAGGTAAGCTCCCGCCAGAGAGCCGTTTCCTATGCTTGTGACTTTTTCTTTCGGGATTTCCGGAAGCATTCCTATGCGTACGGCTTTTTCTATGTCGATGTATTTGGCGAAGCCTCCGGCAAGTATCAGGGATTTCAGGTCTTTAAAAGAATAATTTCTCTCAGACAGAAGGGTTTTAAGCCCGGCATAAACGGCGGCTTTTGCCTTGAGTATCTGTTCGATATCAAGTTCCGTTACTATTATGGGCTTGCCGCTGTCTGAATTTTTTCCCTCGACAAGTACACAGGCATGAGATTTGCCTGACGGCGTATCGGCATGGAGGTATTTTTTGTTTCTCTTCAGCATATCCAGGTCGTAGCGGCCCATTGGATTTATAAGGCCGCAGAAAAACGCCTCCGCGATGAAGTCGATTATGGCGGAGCCGCAGATGCCGGACGACTTTTCATTTCCAATGACGCTTATGCTGAAATTCAATTCGGAATTGAACGATATATGTTCTATGGCCCCCGGCGCGGCCCTGCATCCGCAAAGCATCCCGGCTCCTTCAAAAGCCGGCCCCGCGGCGGCGGCGCAGGCGAAAAGCTTTCCGTTATCCGAAAGTACCATCTCCGAATTTGTTCCCAGATCGATAAGAGCGCTGAGCCCTCCTCCATTCAAATGTGATATGTAAATGTCCGATGTGATATCTCCGCCTATGTAACCGGAAATGGACGGAACGATGCTGACGATGCCGTTTTTGTGCATGACAAGGCCCAGTTCCTCTCCTTTGGCGTCAGGGTATATGTTTGTTACCGGCTGGAACGGTATCGCGCCTATCTTTTCGGGAGAAAGCCCCAGAAAAAGATGGGACATGACGGTGTTGCCGGAAACGGCTGTCCGGTAAATGTTTTCCGGGTTCTGTCCGCATTGTTCACAGGCTTTTATGATAAGCGGGTTTATTGTGTCTTCTATGACAAGTTTCTGCATGTATTTGAGTTGTTCCGGGTTTGAAGAAGCGGCGGAAATCCTTGACGCGACATCGTCGGCCCTGCTCATCTGCTGGTTGTAGGAAGAGGTTTTCGCGAGGATTTTCCCGGTATTCATATCAGTCAGGAGTACAACTACTGTAGTGGTCCCGATATCAATGGCGGCGGCAAGGTTTCTGTCAATGGTATTACCGGTTTCGATATCCAGAACACGCCAGATGCCGTGTGATTTTCCGAGAGTTACGCTCAGTGTGTTATTATCGTGGAGGGCCGATGGAATTTTATTCAATACATTCAATGGGCAGGATAAAGGATAAAACTCCTTTGGGACTTCATTTTTTATCCGCTCCCAGTCGCTGAAGGGCTTTTCGAGGCTTGGCCCCGGCACTTTGACGAGCAGTTTTCCGGAGAGGGGAGCGAAGTTGTACTCACAAAGTTCAAAGTCGTCATAAATTTTGCCCTCGCTTTTCAGTATTGCGGCTTTCGGGACTGTTACAATCGCGTTTTCGCTGAGGACGCGCGTCTTACAGGCAAGGGCTTTATGTGTTTTGCCCACTTCAACGGTCAGTCTTCTATCGAAGACGATATACTCGCCGGGACCGAGTTCAACAGCGCATTTTTTGCATATACCGAGCCCGCCGCATTGCAGATCAAGGGAGATTCCGGCCTCGTGCATAAGCCTGGAGAGGGGCTTGGAGCTGTTGCCGGTCAGTTCCAGTTCTCTTTTATCTGTTTTGACGAGTATAGGCATAAAATATCATCTAAATAAATTGAGGAATGACTGAATGTATTTCAATCATTCCCCCGATTGTCAATGAATAATTTTCAGAAACTTTTCCCAAGCAGTTTGTCAACGACTTTCACCGCGTCGTTCGCGTCGCATCCGTAACCGTGCGCGCCGATTGACTTGGCGTAATCATTGGTAACAGGAGCACCGCCGATAACAACTTTTACATCAGACCTGCTTTTGAAAGCGCCAACGATGTCTTTCATATAAGGCATTGTCGTTGTAAGAAGCGCGCTGCAGAGAATGACTTTAGCGCCGTTGTCCACAGAGGCGGTGAATTTAGCCACGTCGCAGTTTACACCGCAGTCATCCACTTCATATCCCGCGCCCTTGAGCATTATCGCCACGAGGTTTTTGCCGATATCGTGAAGGTCGCCCTTGACTGTGCCTATGCATACTTTTCCAAGGGATTTATGGTCTGTATTCGCAAGGATAGGTTCAACAAGTCCCAGACCTGCCTGCATGGCCCTGGCGGCTATGAGCATTTCCGGCACATATACTTCGTTGCGGGAAAAACGGTCGCCCATTTCGCGCATTGCAGGGATCATGGATTCATCCAGTACTTTTCCCATATCCTCTTTTGTGTCGATGGATTTCTGGATTATTTCGACTACCTTGTTACGGTTGCCCTTCATAATCGCTTCAAAAAGTTCAACGTTCTTAGCCATTTTTCACCTTCTTTTTTATTAAAAAACTTGTGAACTCTCTTAAAAAAACTTGATATTATATATTATTGCTGTATTTTGACATAAAGCAATAGCACTTTCAGCCTTATAGTTGCTATATTTTGATAAATACTTGCTCTTTATTATCATTTATGAAAAACGTGGAATTAAAAAGAAGCGAACAAATACTTTCGCAGTCGCGTTCAAATGTCACATTTCATCTTATAAAATGGGACAAACGCGAAGAAACCTTCAGCATCAAGGCCGGAGGAAACATAAACTACACGTCCCTCGCGACAGGGCGCACGGCTGTTCACAGTCATGATTTCGCCGAAATTTTCCTTGTCCTGAGCGGAAAAATAGGCCACATGGTAAATGGGGAATTGTGCGAACTCGGAACGGGAAGCCTTGTCTTTATCAGGCCCTCCGATACGCATTGTTTTGAGCACATCGAGAACGAGTCCTGCGAACTCGTCAATTTTTCCTTTCAGCTTGAACTTCTGCTCGAATTCAGTGAATATCTGGGAAACGCTTCTTTTCTCAAGCGTTTTACGGCACCGGTACTTTCCCCTACATTCAGGGTTTCCATCTCGGAAGCCGAGAGGATAGCATTTGCCCTGCTCCAGATAAATACGGGGCAGTCGGGGATTTCTCCTGAAATCGCCGGAATAAAAGTGAAAGCGATACTGGCTGAACTTTTCATAAAGTTTTTCCTGGAACCTGAGAGCGCTGTCTCCAATCCCAATATTCCCGAATGGCTGGACAAGCTCTGCAATGAAATGAAAAGGCCGGAAAACCTTTTGAAGGGCCTGAAAGCCTTGCAGACTATGGCCCCCTGTACACCGGAACATCTCTGCAAGACATTCAGAAAGCATCTTAACAGGACGCCGACGGAATTCATCAATGAACTGCGGGTGAACCATGCCGCAAAACTTCTGGCTGACAGCGATGAAAAAATATATTCAATCGCACTTGATCTGGGCTTCCAGAGCTTGAGCCGCTTTTATAATATCTTCAGGAAGTATTACAGAATTTCACCAGCAAAATACAGAACAGTTACTCGCAAAACAGATATTCCGATATAGATTTTCCTTTTATGCTTTTGCGTTACGGGTAAATCTCCATAAACTTCAATTGTTAACTAAAACTGGATTTTATGACTGCACAGGAAAACAAAAAATATATTTATATTATATTGACGGCGATATTTGTGGCTTATTTCGGAGAGAGCATCTACGGATGGGTTTTCAATAACTACCTTGACGAAGTACACCATATCGGCGCGGGAGAAAGAGGAATGCTGGAATTCCCCCGCGAATTGCCGGGCATTCTCGCTGTTTTTGCGGTCGGCGGGCTCTTTTTCCTTACCGAAAGCGGTGTCGCGGCCTTTGCCTGCATATTACTGGGAACAGGGATTCTGGCCCTTGCCTTTCCGTTTTTCTCTTCAGGCATGGGGCTTTTGTTTTTCTGGATTATACTTGCCAGCTTCGGGCAGCATATATTTCTAGTGATAGTTGACGCGATAGTTCTCCATTCGGCCTCTCCCGAAACGCGGAGCATACGCCTGGGGCAGATGAAAGGCATGATAACGGCGGCAACACTGGTCGGCTCCCTCTATATATGGTTCAAATGGAAATACATCAACCATAATTTTACCATTGACTTTATAATCGGCGCGGCGCTTTGTTTCTGCGCGGCCCTGATATTTTCGAGAAGCAAAACCAAAAGTTTTCCACGTCACGCCAGTTGGCGGGAACGCTTGGTTTTCAAAAAACGTTATTACCTTTATTATCTTCTTGAGACCTTTTTCGGCGCGCGCAAACAGATTTTTCTTACCTTCGGGTTCTGGGTAATGGTTTCCACTCTGGGAAAAAGTCCTGAGTATATAGGCAAGATAATGCTGATAGCCGGAGTGATCGGGCTTTTCGCCCGCCCTATGATGGGGCGGATTATTCAGCGTTTCGGCGAACGCCGGGTGCTGATGGTTGACAGCGTAATGCTTTTCTGTGTCTGCATGGGCTACGCTTTTGCGTTAAAGATGTTCAGTCTGGAGACGGCGACAATTGTTATTTCCGGGTGTTTCATAGCGGACAACGTGCTTTTCGCTTTCAGCATGGCGCGTTCCAGTTACCTGGCGCGGACTATCGAGAGAAAGGAAGACCTGACGCCGAGCCTTTATACAGGCATGTCTATCAACCATGTCGTATCGATACTGGCTGCTATATTGGGAGGTTATCTCTGGAGTTTTTTCGGTACGCACATATGGGTTTTTCTTCTTGCCGGACTTCTCGCGGTCGGCTCCGGTATAGTTGCCTCAAGGCTTCCTGACGAATAAACGGCCTACTTGCCTGCTTTAAATGCTTTCGAAAAGCATATCCTGAAGTCAAAGTTATTTTTCATCCTCCATATAAAGAAGTATGAATAAGCGGAAGTCGGATTGAATATCTGGTCGAGTATCATGTGCTGTGCCATCCCGATAAGGAGCCCGGCAATCCACAGGTCCCAGCCGCTTGACCAGCAAATGACAAAGAGCACTGCCAGCAATTCCCAGGAATGAAAAAACAGAAAAGCTTTTTTCGTGAGATTTTTCTCGAAAAACTTAAAAAAATGAGCGATATCCAATTTCATGTGAGGGCTTATCATGTATTCCAGCAGATGATCGACATCTATTAATACCCCTGATATGAATGATATCAGTGTCATGGGGATGGATTTGAAAATCCAGAACAGGAGCCCCGATACCAGAAGTGATGCAGTTATGTGGTATCTGACCTTCACAAAGACAGGACACCTATACTTAATATGTAGAATATCGCGAATATGCAGATAAACCCATATCGGTAAAAGAATAAATCCAGCGGCTCCGGGTCTTTCCGCCGCCTTACGAGAAATATACTGCTCCCCGCCCAGTAGCCGGCCATGCAGAATATCGTCAGATAGAGAAATCCCGGTCCGAAAAGCGTGAGACAAAAATCTTTTCCCATCTCAAATACCAGTGCGGAAAAAGCTATAAAAATCACCTGTACTACCGCCGAAAAAATAATCGCCGGCAATACCATCATTGCTGGAGTTTTAAAATAATAAGCCATTAGCCGAGTTTCCTCCCGTAATAATAAAGAATAATACCAGTTTTTTGAATAATTTCAAGCAATCATATTTATAGTGAGTTTAAAACAATGTTCAGCTTTTATTTTCACGGAAGGTTTTATTCAAGCCGATTTAGCGGGCGTCATAGACGAGCCAGTCGAGAACTTCATTGGAAAAGCAGTTCAGAAAAAGTTTTCTGTTTCC
>MHBF01000014.1 GCA_001803225.1 Lentisphaerae bacterium GWF2_44_16
CCCGTTATTCCCAGCAGAGCCAGATAAGTTGATCCAACGTGCCATGAAAATTTTGTTTCTTTTTTAAGAGTATTGTAATCAGGTTTATACATGATGTTTTCTCCTTTTTGTAAAATATATTCACATCAATATTTAAATTATAAAGTATTTGTACTTAAGAATCATGTATATTATAAGCAAAATTTTGTATTTTCGGCGCATGGAAGTATTTTAAAGGTGTCATTCATGATTTTGTTAATGTCGCAAAAGTTGTTCTGATATTTCAACTGAACGGCAGTGATGGAATCTTAGTCGCCGGTAATTTTTTTCAAGCGCATTAAAAATTTGAATTTCTCTTCATGTAAAAGCTTGATTTATTAACTTTTCAGGCTATTTTAAGCCTCTCTGATTTTCTAAATAATTCTATCACCAAAAAAAGGAAGGCAAAACAATGAATGTACCATTTTATGGTCACGTGAGGCAGTACAAAAAACTGAAAAAGCAAATCGACCGCAATATCAAGGAAGTTATCGAAAGCGGTAATTACGTAATGGGCCCAATGCTTACCCGTTTTGAAAAAGAACTCGCTGAATATTCCGGCACAAAATACGCTATTGGGGTAGGTAATGGCACTGACGCTATATGGCTGACTCTCATGGCCCTCGGCATTGGTGCCGGCGATGAGTGCATAACAACAACAAACACATTTTTTGCCACAGCTGAAGCTATCTGGATTGCCGGAGCTAAAGCCGTTTTCGTGGACTGCGATCCCGACACCTACTGTATCGATCCGGCTAAAATCGAAGCCGCAATCACTCCGAAAACAAAAGCCATCATACCTGTACACCTCTACGGTCATTGCGCAGATATGAAAGCAATAAGCAAAATAGCCAAAAAACATAAACTTTTCGTAATCGAAGACAATGCCCAGAGCATCGATGCCAGCGGTGACGGCTTCAAGGAAGGCGAACTCAGCGACGCGGTCTGCACAAGCTTCATCATCCAGAAAAACCTCGGCACCTTCGGCGACGGCGGCGCTATCGTTACAAACAATAAGGACATTGATACAATTGTCCGCAGGCTCCGCAATCACGGTTCACCGAAACGTTCATGCCACAGCTTCGGCTTCAACAGCAGGCTTGACGATATCCATGCCGGCATACTCAGCGCCAAACTGGAAAAAATAACGGCATTTTCCGATGCCCGCAGAAAACTGGCAGCCCGTTATACCAAGGCACTTAAGAATACATCCTTCAAACTTCCCGTTGAAAAGCCCGGTTACAGGCATGTTTATCACCTCTACGTGATAGCGACCAAGCCTGAGCTCAGGGACAAATGCCTTGATTTCCTTGTCAAGAACGGCATTGACGCCAAACAGCATTATCCCATCGCGATACATCAGCAGGAAGGCTATCCCTGGGGCAAAGGCGCCAGGATTGTCGGCGGCGTGAAAAACTGTGAAATAAACGCGGCTACATGCATCTCCCTCCCGATGTTCCCGGAACTCACGAAGGAAGAAGTCGATTACGTAATCGAAAAAGTAGTCGAATGGGACAACAAAAATAAATAACTCCGTAACGGGGCATTGAGCCCCGTTTTTTTTTAACTTTGTAATATTTCAGGAATTGGTTTATCATGGGTAAATATAAAGTCATGGTCATAGGCATGGGTAAGCGCGGCAAGCATCACGCTTCCGCTTTTCATGCCAACGGCAATTTCGAGGTTGCCGGAATTTGCGATATTGATACGTCAAAACTGGCCGAAGAAGCTCAGAAACTCGGTAATCCCGTAATAGGCAACGATGCCGTGAAAATGGCACAGCAGGTCAAACCGGATGTCTTCTGTTTCTGCACAATGCCGAATATAAGGTATGACCTTATAAAAGTAGGTGTTGACGCAGGGGTGAAGCTTATAGCGTTTGAAAAGCCGGTCGCCGAAAATATGGCCGAAGCCATTAAAATTAAAGAACTTCTCGATAAGTCAAAAGTCAAGGCTGTCGTAAGTCATCAGCACCGTTACGGCGTTCATTACAGAAAAGTAAAGGAAGTCATTGAAAGCGGCGCCCTCGGCAAAATCCATACAGTTTATGGTATTTCCAGCGGCTGGATGATGCACATGATGACACATCTTATCGATTACATGCGCTGGTACAACGGTGAGGCTGACGCACAATGGGTAATGGCACAGGCTTCAGGCAAAGGCAAATTCAGCGATAAACACGCTTCGCCAGATTACATAGGCGGATTTATCCAGTTCGCCAACGGCGTTCGCGGCATAGTCGAGTCAGGGGCGGGCGCTCCGGACGTGCCGGAAGTAGATTACTGGTGGAGAAAATGCCGTATCGGCGCACAGGGCACTGACGGTTTTGCCGAAGTTCTCACAGGCGGCGGCTGGAGAGCTGTTACCAAGGGCGGTTCAATGAGCGGCGAAGGCTGCATGAATTATGACCTTGATATGCCTCCCTACATTCAGGAAATGGCCGACTGGCTGAATGACAGCTCAAAAATCCATTCCTGCAATTTCGAAAGTGCCTACAAGGGCTTTGAAATAATGATGGGAATATGCCGTTCCGCCGCTAATGGTGGACAGGTCGCGATGCCTCTTGACAAAGGCGTTCACGAGCTTCCGCTTCTTATGGAGAAAATGGCGAAAAAACCCGTAATCCCTTCAACAGAAGCAAATGGCAAAGAATATCTCGGAACAAAATAAAGTTCACGCCTTGAACCCGTAGAAATTTTTCCATTTTCCCGGTTCAGGAAAATGGAAAAATTTCGTTTGTGCCATTATCTTGATGGGATTTTCAGGAGAAACGTCATGAATGAAAAAGTCCGCATCAGGATTCTCAGGTTGCTCCTTCTGTTTTCGGCGTTCGGCTGGGGAATAACCTTTGTCGGGCTTGTATTGCCGTGGGAATTGATTATCAATATCCTGACCGGTTTGCAATTAATAGGCATTACCGAAGTGGCGATATCCTCCTATTGGTTCAAAATGACGGCGGGAACTTACTCTTTTATAGGGTTGATCTTCCTTCTGCTGGCCCTCAATCCGCAAAAATATGAAACATTGATTACAGTTGCGGGACTTTTCATGCTTGCGGAAGCTCTTATATCCCTGACATCCGGCATTTTCTTTAAACTGCCGTTTTCCTCGTTCTGTTTCGACTTTATCTTCTGCAGTTTTGCAGGACTGGGAATAACAATATTAAATAATATTTCACGTAAAAAATAAAAAATAAATTCTGGCGCGATTTAACTTTGTAAAATAAAATCCGCTGTTTATTTATCAAAATAGTGCTATAATATGCAGACTTTTTTTTGAACAGCGGTTTTTATGAATACAGGATATTATGAAACACAATTATAATTGGAAATCAAAAAGAGAAAAGAACGCGTTCCTCGCGCTGGAGGACGGAACTGTCTTCAGAGGATATTCCGTCGGTGCGGACACTGACAGGGAAGGCGAAGTCGTATTCAATACCGGCATGACCGGTTATCAGGAAATACTGAGCGACCCCTCGTATGCCGGACAGTTTGTCACCATGACCTATCCGGAAATAGGAAACACCGGAGTAAATAAGGCGGATATGGAATCAGCCCGCTTTTTTCTGAACGGTTTTATTGTCCATAACATCAATCAGTCAAGTAACTGGCGTTCGGAAGACGAATTGAGCGCAATGCTTAAAAAGCAGGGTGTCCCGGGAATAGCCGGATTAGACACCAGGGCCCTTACCATTAAAATCCGCACAACAGGGACCTTGAAAGCCTATATGCACTGTTCCTCAAAGGAAATGTCCCCGGAAGAGGGCGTTGAAAAAGCGCGCGCCTGGTGCGGACTGGACAATCAGGACTACGTGATCCGCGTAACTTGTGAGAAACCTTATCATTGGGACAGCGACAATTCAAAAACAATTTCATGGGGCGTCGCTTCAGATCTCCCTGACATTGATTTCAAGATAGTAGCTTTCGATTTCGGCATCAAATGGAATATTCTGAGGTCTCTCCGTCTCAAAGGGATGGATGTGACAGTCGTTCCGGCAAAGACAAGCGCCGAAGAAGTCCTTAAATACAAACCGGACGGGGTTTTCCTTTCAAACGGTCCCGCTGATCCGGCAGGTGTGCCTTATGCCGTAAACGCGGCAAAAGAACTGATAGGCAAAGTCCCGATAATGGGAATATGCCTCGGGCATCAGTTGCTTGGAATGGCCTGCGGAGGCGAAAGGTTCAGACTCAAATTTGGACATCATGGTTGTAATCATCCGGTTCAGAACCTTGAAAACAAAAGTGTCGAAATAACTTCGCAGAATCATAATTTCGCGATTGAAGCCAAAACAATGCCATCATGTCTTGAAATAACACATATGAATCTCAATGATAACACGGTTGAAGGTATATCGCATAAAACCGAACCTATGTTCGCGGTGCAGTATCACCCGGAAGCCGGACCGGGGCCTCATGACCCGTATTATCTTTTTGAAAAATTCAGAAAACTGATGTCCCGATAAGGCTTCAGCGTATTTTTATCTCATAATTTTTTTCTCGCGAAACGGAGATTGAACAATGAAAAAGGGTATCCTTTTCATCATTCTGACATTATGTGCCCCGCTATATATATTATCAATAAATGTAAATGGCGGTGAAGTAAAATACGCGTTCCTTATGATAGGCGACGGCATGGGTGTAAATCAGCGAAAGGCTGCGGAAATATGCCGTAAGGCCTCCGCGGATGATAAAGAAAAAAAACTGATAATGGAAAGTTTTCCCTCTTCCGCACTGACAAAAACAGATTCCCTTTCAGGTGTTACTGATTCAGCGGCGGCAGGTACGGCTTTGGCCTGTGGAGAGAAAACTAAAAATGGAATGCTCGGGATATTGCCCGATGGCAAAAAACTTGAATCTCTTGCTGAAAAAGCCAAAAAAACAGGCATGAAAACAGGGATAATCACTGATACTCCCATAAACCACGCTACTCCTGCCGCCTTTTACGCTCACGCGGATGCCAGAAGTAATTATTCCGAAATTACATCTTTCATGGCCCCTTCGGGTTTTGATTTGTTTATAGGGGACAATTTCCTCCTTTCAAAAGGAGCCGGTGTGCCAGACGCGTCCCTCACTGAAAAAGGCTATACTGTAATTAAAAATATCGCGGATTTTCAAAAGCTGAAAAAGGGAGCTTCGAAAATCATATTTCTGCAGAATATTCCTTATGCCATAGACGAACATGGAAAACGCAAAATAACTCTTTCAGA
Source organism: Lentisphaerae bacterium GWF2_44_16 (assembly GCA_001803225.1). GTDB lineage: Bacteria > Verrucomicrobiota > Lentisphaeria > Victivallales > GWF2-45-14 > GWF2-44-16. The sequence goes on from MHBF01000014.1 coordinate 5,225, forward strand.
GTGTCTTTCAAAATCCATAGAACTGCTTAACAGTCCGGACGGCTTTTTCATAATGCTTGAAGGCGGTAAAATAGACTGGGCATGTCATGCCAACGATATCGCGGCGGCTGTAAAGGAGACTTTTGAGTTTGATGACGCCGTAAGGACGGCATATGAGTTTTACCTCAAGCACAAGGATGAAACTCTGATCGTGGTAACGGCAGACCATGAGACAGGAGGCCTGAGTTTGACTCCGGACGCTAAGCTTTCTGAAACCGTATTATTGCAGAAGAGTTCCAGGGCGGATTTTATAAAATATCTGAACACATGCAAAAAAAATAAAACCAGTTTTGACGAAGCCCTCATGAAAATAAAAGATACATTCGGACTGACGGACATTAAATCCCCTGATATTGAAAGAATCAGACAGGCGTATAATTACTTTATCGGGAGCAGCAGCAAAGACGCCCGTCCCGCGGAAATAAAAAAGATGTATGGAGAAAAAAATCCGGTAGTTCACGTCTGCTCGGAAATTATTGACGAAAAGGCAGGGGTGAAGTGGAGCACTTCAAAACATACGGGGACAAAAGTCAAAACCACGGCAATCGGTAAAGGCGCTGAAAATTTCAGCGGCGAGATGGACAATACCGAAATCTCCGCCCGGATGGCAAAAGTATTGGGACTGAAATAAATCTCCCTTTATGGATATTTTACCCTCTCCTGCATTAAAATTGCACTTTACGTTCCGGGACTGGAAGATTTGCGGATTTAATACATATTAATTGAATTGTATAGGAAATTGTTATCTTTTTTTCTGCCGCAATGAAATGAGCGGCAGTACGGGAAAAACAAAGTTTTTTCACGAAGTGCAGGTATTTTACCTGCTAATTGAAATAAAAAAAATCCGGGACTGAAAATCTATGAGAATTTCTTTTGACGATATTATAGCAAAACTTTCGCTTGAGGATTACAGGGAGATATTGAAATCGGAATGGAAGGATTCGGAGAAAACCTTTCCCCACGGTAAACTGCCTTTTCTCAGGACCGAGCAGATAGAGAAAAGTGCTAAGCTCGGAAATCTTGATGCCGAAACAGTGAAATATCTTGTCGAAAAAGCTGTGCCGGAAATAGAAAAAGATTCATATCTGATAAGGCTTATATGGCACGAGTATCATCTTCTCTACTTGAGCGACAGACCACTAAAATCAAATGCCGCCAAACTGCCGCACCTGGAAAATCTCATCGGCGAATTTGCTTATGCCTTTAACCTCCTTCTTGTCCTGGCTGGATATACTCACGCAATAAAACTGCATAAAAAACTGGGAATACCCGATGATATAGCAAAAGATACGTATTCCGACCTTGCCGTATGGTGTTCCTTTTACAGGGAATCCAGAAAAGTCACCGGTCTCACGACACGAATTCTCGGCTGGATGCAGAAACACCTTTCCGGAAAGCTTTTCAGGGTCGGCCGTCTTCAATATGTATGGTCTGAGTTTCCCGGAAAAATAGTTGTTTACCGCAGCAGAAAAACAGGACTTCTTCAGGCATTGGCGGAAGATGAATTGAATTTCAATTCCGCCGGACAGTTTGACGGCGTTGACGGCATTTATGATAAAAAAGGCGTATGGACATCCCGTCTTGAATGCGGTAATTCTTTGGTTTCAGGAAATCCTGTTTCTCCGCTCGGTTTCGCTGAAAAACGTAAAATAACACTCAATCTCAGTGAATGGGAAAAAGTTATGTCCCACGGGGATAAAGTCCTGGATATACATATACCCGCCATAGGGCCTATGACGATTGAGCTTTGCGCCGATTCCATCAACAGGGCCAGTGACTTTTTTACGGAATATCTTTCCGAACGCCATTTTAAAGCTTTCAGCTGCTGTTCATGGTTTCTTGACATGCAGTTTGAAGAATTTCTCTCCGAAACATCCAATGTGATACGTTTTCAGAGAGAATTTTTTCTATACCCGATACCTGTAGGCGCTTCTGAAAGTCTCTGGCGGATATTCGGCGAGGGCGCTCTTAAAAGCCAGGTGAAAGACTATCCGAGGAACACCAGTATGCAGAAATCCGCCGCAGCATTTCTTGAAAAAGGCGGACATCTCAGGGCTGGCGGTTCATTCTATCTCAAGGATGATCTTCCTTTCGGCAGACAGCTTTACCGCAAAGCCGCACTGGCTTAATTCCGTATCAGTCTTGCTATGTTGCGGGCAGTGAGAACAATATTTTTTTTAGCCGATAAAATGGCTTCATCCAAAGAACATGGCCCTGCCGATATGCTGAAAACTGCGTCAAAGACATCATTGAACTTTTCGGTATTTCCCTTCAACGCGCCGGATATGAGGATTACGGGAACTTTTGCTTTCCGGGCTGTCTGAGCGATAACCGAACACAACTTGCCTGAAGATGTCTGTGAATCCGTACAGCCTTCGCCGGTAATTATGAAATCAGCGGTTTTAAGATGTTTTTTCATTTCTGAAAGCTCAATCATGAGTTCCGCGCCTGATACGAATGTTGAATTACAGAAAGCCCTCAAGCCTGTACCAAGCCCTCCTGCCGCGCCGTCGCCCGGATTATCGGTACTTTTGAGAAAAGCGGAACTTTTCAGTATTTTTGAATAGTTGGAAAGGGCTTTTTCAAGTTGTTCAACCATGTGCGGGGAAGCCCCTTTCTGCGGCCCGAAAATTTTTGCGGCGCCATTTCTCCCGAGCAGAGGGTTTTTGACATCGCACGCCACTCTGATTTTCACTTTGGAAAGAAGAGGGTTTGCGTTGCACGAAAGAATCTTTTTCAAATTCAGAAGCCCTGCTCCGCCGTGTTGTATTTCATCTCCCTTCTTGTCCAGAAGATTGTATCCCAGGGCTTGTGCCATGCCCGCTCCGCCGTCAACCGTGGCGCTTCCGCCTATCCCTATGATAATCTCCCTGAAACCGTCCCGGATAATCGCGTTTATCAGTTCTCCCGTCCCGTAAGTGCTTGCTTTCAGAGGGTTGAGTTCTTCCCTTTTCAGAAGCTCTATCCCGCTTGCCGAAGCCATTTCCATAATCGCGGTTTTTGATTTTCCGAGGATTCCAAACTGTGCTTTCACTTTTTTACCGAGCGGCCCGCTTACGGTAACTTTTTTCAGCGAACCGCCAGTCGCGGCTACGGCGGCTTCAACGGTACCTTCGCCGCCATCTGCCATCGGTATGGATATTATCTCGGCATCCGGTATTTCACGGGCCAGGCCTTTTTTGAAAGCCTCGCATACATCCGGGCTTCTCATGCAGCCTTTAAAAGAATCGGGCGCTATTATTATCTTCATGACTTATTAAACTCTCTTTGAGAATATTCTTTTTCTAATATACTGTTCTCCACGACATCTTAAAACGAAATTTTATTTTTTTTAAAGGACTTGCTTGAATAACTTCTTTTATAACGTCTATTAAACTCCTCAAATTTGGAAGTTTTTTCCAGGTGGCGGGGTAGCTCAGTTGGTAGAGCAGAGGACTGAAAATCCTTGTGTCGCCAGTTCAATTCTGGCCCTTGCCACCATTTTTTCTCCCCAAACTTGGTTTCGTATCCGCAAGTATGAGGGGTATACATAATTAATGAAAAACAGAGTTAAGATTATTTCTCTTTCCACTATTTCCGTCTTTCTGCTGATGTTTTTGTATGAGACATGTAAGGAACTGCTTTTCAAGGGTACTTTGACTCCCTGGCAATCACATTGGATTAACATTTCGTTTACGACGGGTATATTTATAAATGACATAGAATAAATCCAAAGTTATATTTTACCGAGGAAAAAGTGGAAATAAAATAATCTAATAATATAGACACCACCGCCAAAAGCAGGAAACAACAGGTAAATTATTAATAATTAACGATTTATCTTTGTTTCAGGTCTTGCTTTTTGCGCTTTGTTGTGATATCATATCTATTTTACAATGAAAGGGTTATGTTGATATGATACACCATTCTACAACTGATGCCGGTAGAACAGCTGGGCGAAGCGTTTTCGTATGATTTCGGTCGTCCGACGAAGGAGCATTATTCGGTATGCGGCCTGATTTTGCTGAGGGATTATTTCGGCTGGACAAACGAAGAGACCATAGACAAATATCTTTATGACCTGAAGGTGCAGTACGCGCTGAAAATTCAGCCGGATAATTTGAATTTTGGTTCGCGCACGCTGGAGCGCTACCTGAAATTGTTCCGCGAAAAGGAGCTTGCGCGGGCATTACGAATCTCAGGGCGGCTGAAGCACTTCACTCCGCTGAGGCGGCTTGGCGTCAGGGGAAAACTTGCCGTGTATAATGGCATATATTCGATTTTGACCGTCCATAATATTATGCAAATGGCCAAGTTTTATAAGAAAAAAACTGTCAAAACACAAAAGAAGCCCGGACTCACATCAAAAACCGCTTTTACAACACCATCCTCCAGCCGGCTTTGCCGCTTATGCCCTCTTGAAATCCAAATGGCCGCTTAAAACGAGTGAACCCATGAAAAAATATCTCCGCAAAAACAACCGC
>MHBF01000015.1 GCA_001803225.1 Lentisphaerae bacterium GWF2_44_16
GAACGAGACTATTATGTCAAAGAAAGCATCGGCGTAACCTGTTTTATCCAAATCGCAGGCTTTATATGAAAAGGCCGCCGGGGAATGCTTAACCGCAAATTCAAGGGCCTTTTCAGAAAAGTCAATGCCGTAACAGTTCTCCACAGCAGCCCCTATCTCCATGAATTTCCGTAAATCCTGCCCGTTACCGCAACCGGCATCAAGAATTCTGTATTTGCCTATATCGATAAAACCGTTATAAACGAGAAGCTGTATTATACGACACCATTTGAAAAAATTATTATACTCCTCGTGAGGCAACAGCGGAGAGACTGTGTCTTTATTGAGGTTATTACCAAAAATATCAATGTTTTTGTTCTCGTAATAAAGCGAGAATTTTTCTTTCAGGGAATTCAAGCCATTCCACGCGTTCTCTTTATCCATAATTAAACAGCTCCTCTCGGTTAACACAAGAACATCTATACTAATGCAGCTCATTCTGTTATAATCAATCCCCAAAAATCAATTTTGATGTTTGTTTTTTAGTAAACTCAGCGTTAAAATACGTTCAAGGAAGGGAGAGTAATGAGGAAAACAGCGGCTTTTTTTCTTTTCTTCATGGGATTTGCCTGTTTATTTTCACAGGACAATGAAACTCTTTTTACCGGAGACCTCAACGAAATAAAAAAGCGCGGTGAATTGCGCGTACTCATGACCGATACGCCGGAACTCGACGGCATTCCACGCAGGGTTTCGCCCAGGGATTATGACAAAGTCTTTCTCTTCGATATCGCCGAAAGTCTCAATGTAACTCTCAAAGTCGTTTATGTGGAGACTTTCGCGGAAATATTCCCCGCCCTCCTGAGCGGAAAAGGCGACATAATCGCCGATAACCTCGGAGTAAACGACGAAAGAAAAAAAATCCTCTCCTATACCGTTCCCCTCTGTTCAATCCAGGACCAGCTTATATGCCCGAAGAAAGACACACGTATAAAAACAAAGGCCGACCTCGACGGGGCCGGAATATTCTTTGAAGCGGACACCGCCTACATCAACAGCATAAATGACCTGAAAAAGGAAATTCCCTCGGTAAAGGCATTCAAGGCCCCCCCCGGAGTCGATACCGAATCGCTGATATTCAAAGTTTCCGCCGGAGAAGTGCCCCTCGCAATAGCCGATACCAATTATGTCGGCGCCTACCTGAGCTACAGGGACGACATAAGAGTAGTATATACGTTTCCTAAAAAGGAGCATACCGCATGGGCCGTAAGAAAAAATAACCCCGCCCTCCTGAAATACCTGAACAGTTACCTCGAAAAATCCCTCGCAAACTATGGGAACCCCGTATTCAAGGGCGATTTGCAGGAAATGAAAAAGCGGAAAATCCTCCGGGTGCTTACCCGTAACAATCCCTCATGTTATTATATTCACAAGGGAAGCCCCGTCGGCTTTGAATACGAGCTGGCCCGGAAATTCGCGCAGGAAAACAAGCTTCACCTGATAATGATTGTCCCTCCCAAGTGGTCCGATCTTATCCCGTGGCTTATCGAGGGAAAAGGTGATATCGTCGCGGCGCTGGTCTCGAAAAATCCCGAACGCGCCAAAATTAAAGAAATAGATTTCTGCGAACCGTACTGCCGCAATCATGACCGGATTGTCGGAAGGGCCTCGGAAGCTCCCTTCAAGTCCGTCAGCGAACTCAAGGGAAGAACTATTGCCGCCAGAAAAAACAGTTCATACTGGACCACGCTCTCGGAAATGCGGAAATCAGGGCTCGATTTCAAACTCGAAGCCGTTCCCGAAACACTCGAAACTTTTGAAATAATCGACAAAGTGGCTAAAGGCGTTTATGACTTAGCCATATCAGATGAACATATCTACAAATTGGAAAAAATGCGCAGAAATGATATAAAAGCGCTTTATGTGTTTGAAAAAGAAGAACGTCACCACTGGCTGGTCAGAAGAGACGACAAACAACTCAAAAAGGCTATTGGCAACTTTTTCACAAGAGAATACAGGCAGTGCTTCTTCAACGTGGTTTATAATCGTTACTTCAAAAACAGCAAACAGGCATGCGCGCATACCGAAACATATATCCCCGAAATGCGCATATCAAAATACGACAAACTCATAAAAAAATACTCCTACACATACGGTTTTCACTGGCTTCTCATATGCTCCCAAATATATCAGGAGAGCCACTTCGATCACAGTCTGGAATCCTGCGCCGGAACAATCGGACTGATGCAGATAAAACCAAGCACCGCAAAAGATATAGGCTTTGACAATATAAAAAATCCAGAAAACAACATTCATGCCGGAATTAAATATTTGCACGGAATGAGAAAAAGAAGCCCTGAAACACTTTCGGATACCGAAAAAATACATTTCGCGCTCGCCAGCTACAACGCCGGACTCGGACATGTAATCGACGCAAGACGTCTGGCACAGGAAATCAATCTCGACCCGAACAGATGGTTCAATAACGTTGAAGCCGCCATGCTCCTGCTTTCCAAGCCGGCTTATGCGGAAAGGGCCAAATACGGCTACTGCCGAGGCGATGAGCCGGTTAACTATGTGCGTCAGATAATTCACCGTTACGACGCCTATAAACAGGAGGAATTGAACAAAGTACTTGACTTCCCTTCCCTCCTCTCAAATGATAAATTTAAACAAACTAATACACAATAAAAATAAAGAAAAACTATGCGTAAAACAATTTCTTTCATGTATCCGGAAGGCAAAATCCAGGCCTTGACCATGAGCTATGACGATGGAGTCATCGAGGACAGACAGCTTGTAGACATCTTCAATAAATATAAAATCAAAGGCAGTTTTCATATCAACGCGGGATTGCTCGGAAACGGAAACAGGCTCGCGTCTCAGGAAATAAGCGGACTTTACAAGGGCCACGAAATTTCATGCCACGGCTTTACGCATCCGTACTTTGACAGGATCAGCCGTCCGGAACTTGTACGGGAAATACTAGATGACAGAACGGAGCTGGAAAAATTATCCGGCTATCCCGTCCGGGGCCTTTCATATCCTTATGGCGTATGGAACACCGAAACTCTTGAAGTACTTAAAAGTCTCGGCATCGTTTACTCAAGGACAACCGTAAGTACCGGAAAATTCATTCTGCCGGACAATTTTCTGGAATGGCACCCGACATGCCACCACAGCGACAAGCTCATGGAACGCGCCGGGCAGTTTAGAAAAACCGCCCGCAATTTTTCCCTTCTCTACGTATGGGGACACGCTTACGAATTCGCCCGCCAGAACAACTGGGAACTTATGGAGTCCTTCTGCAAGTTCATTGCCGGAGATGAAAAAATATGGTATGCAACAAACATTGAGATCTACGACTACATCATGATAATGAAGCACCTGGAATTTTCAGCGGACTGCACGATGGTGAAAAACCCGAGCGCCGCGCCCGCATGGCTTCTGGTCGACGGCGCTCCTGTAAAAATAATGCCGGGCGAACTGAAACAACTCTGATTAAAGTTCGTCCAGTTTTACTATTCTTTTTTCGCGCTCTGAAATTTCAGAAGCGAAACAAAGTTTCATCGTCTCGAACGAATCTGAAGCCGGAGTTTCGGGCTTCATCCCGTTCGCGACCAGTTCGGCTATTCTCAGGTTCTGGCCGTAAACGTTATGAAACCATTCGCTGTCATCGGCTTTATTGAATTTTATCTGTTCGGCAATACGGCTTTCAAGTTTTTCCTCTCCGTCGGAAAATTCCCAGCGCCTTATCCGCCGTCTGAAAACGTCCGCTTCTATCGCGCCTTTGTCACCGTAAATCATATAGCGGAGGGCGTGTCCGTCATCGGATTGTTTTTCTATGATATCCATGAGGGGATCGCCAAGGTCGCTTTCGGCTATTCCCATTACGAAGTTCAGATTGCTTATGCTCCCGTCTTCAAATCTGTAATTTATCTGATGGTTGTCAGGGTGATTGAAATAGTTTACAAAATTAGGGGCGTTCATAGAGAATACCTCTGTTACCTTTTTGTCGAACCACCAGCGCGGCAAATCAAGGTAATGCGAAAGCTTCTCACCTATCAGCGTCCCGGCGCTCTTCACGCGCCACGTATTTTTCTTATGGAATTCACTGCAATAATAGAGACAATGCGAGTTAAGCGGGCGCCCTATCAATCCCGCGTCAATCCACTCCTTTACTTTCATATAAAGCTTTGAATAATGCAGCTCAAAGCCAATTTGCAGAAATGAGCCGCTTTCCTTTTCCGCATTCAGCATGGCCCTGGCTTCCTCAAGAGTTATACCCATGGGCTTTTCGCAGAGAACGGCCTTACCTGCCTTCAGAGAACTTACGGCAAGTTCCCTGTGGGCTTCGTTTGACGCGGCGATGTAAATGAGTTTTATGGATTTGTCGTCAAGTATTTCACTCAGATTGTTATGGGCCGTTATGCCGAGTTCGCCGCCACGGAGCGCGGCCCTCGCCGCGTCCGGCTCATAACCTGTTATCTTTTCAATAAAAGGCGATTCCTTAGCCGCCCTCACATGGGTAGCGCCCATTGAGCCAAGCCCCAATACAGCAACATTTATTTTATTCATTATATTCTCCTTTTTTATGGTTAATGTTTTTATTTTACTCTTACACTTGATTCCCTCTTTATCAGTTTGCATTCGGTCATTATGCGCCTGCCCTTCCAGCCGGATATTACGGCTTCGGCAGTGATTTCCGCTATTTTTTCCTCGCAGATGGACACGGAACTCAAACCCCAGCATTCCGCACGCGAGGTATTATAAAAGCCCACACAGCCCACGTCACCGGGGATGCTCAGGCCCATTTCAGAAGCAATTTTCATGATATGCGCATGGCGCTGGTCACCCATTAGTATAAAGGCAGTAATTCCCGGAGATATGAAATCCGCAATCGCGGGCCTTATCTCACCGGAATTATCCCTGAAAACTCTGCATGAAGACATGAAATCCATTTCCCTTTTTATAAAGGCATCCTCTATACCGTCAAGCACGAGAGTATCATAGGCGCATTTGCGCGCCCCATTGAAACGCCTCCGCACTTCATCCATTTCCTCAAAGGTCACAAACCCTATTTTCTCCCAGCCGTTTTCAAGCAGATGCATGGCCGCCTTATAACCGGCTTTCCTGTAATCCGGCAGAATTATGTTCGCGTCTGGAAAATCCAGGTCGCTGTCATAATGCATGACAAAATTAAGCTGGTGAAGCATGTTTTCCGTTTCTTTCAGGGCATTGAAGGGAAAATGCCGCGTACCGTCTATCACCAGTGAGGAGAAGCCCGACGACGCGTATTTCCGGATACGCCCGGAACAGTCTCCGCCGCTCATTCTCTCAAGTGCAGACGTATCAGTCAACGGAATCGAAAGTACGTTATGCCTTTCAAGTTCCGTCATGGCGACCGAGAAAAAATTCTGAAAAAATTCTCCCCTGACAGGCATGATGAAACCGGTTTTCTCCTGATTTTTCGGGACAGTCCGCTTCTCCGCGCCATTTACAAAGTTGCCGCTGCCGTGCCGCCGTGAAATAAACCCGTCCTCCTCAAGCAGGCGCAGGGCATTAGTCATCGTCATATAGCTGACCTTGAAAGAAAGCGCCAGCTCCCGGCATGGCGGCAGATGGGCCCCGGAATGGAAACTGCCGGATGCTATCTGCCGCTTCAGCTTATCCGAAATTTGAAGGTATTTTAAGTTTTTCGCCATATTTTGATATATATGTATTTTATAATTATATAAAATTGATATATATCATTATAACATGAAACCCCTCCGCTGTCAAGAGGTCTCCGGAAAAAACGCTTCAAATAAGAATGGGAAAAAGAAGGATTCCCGTTCGCAAAACTCATGTAAATGAACTATTTTACCGGATGTGTAATATAGAATAAAAATATCTCAATAAGGAAAAGTTCCCTGACTTTATGAAAAACAGCACACCTGAACTGATGGAAAAACTTGTGTCTCTCTGTAAAAGGAGAGGTTTTATATTTCAAAGCTCCGAAATTTACGGGGGCATAAACGGCTTCTGGGATTACGGTCCCTACGGCACGGCGATGAAAAAAGCCGTTGAACAGCTCTGGTGGCATGAGATGGTAGAGACCCGCCAGAACGTGGAAGGGCTTGATTCTACAGTCATCTGCCATCCTAAAGTATGGAAAGCCTCCGGACATCTGGACAAGTTCGGCGATTTGATGACGGACTGCCGCGACTGCAAGGCCCGCCACAGGGTTGATCAGATGGAAGATAAAAGCCTCTGCCCTGGATGCGGTTCGAAAAATCTGACGGAGCCCAGAGAATTCAACCTCATGATGAAAACTTATGTGGGGCCTGTCTCAGACGAAGACCATGCAGCCTATCTGAGAGCGGAAACATGTCAGCCGATATTCGTTGATTTTCATCTGGTGCGGATAGCGGCGAGGCAGACCCTGCCTTTCGGCATAGCTCAGATCGGAAAGGCGTTCAGAAATGAAATAAATCCCAGGAATTTCATTTTCCGTTCACGTGAATTTACGCAGATGGAGATGGAGTTTTTCTGTGAAGACGAAGAAGCCATGAACTGGTATGAATACTGGAAGAATGAAAGAATAAAGTACTACAGGGAAATCCTCGGTTTCGGAGAAGACGAGCTTAAAATACATGACCATGAAACATTGGCCCATTACGCGAAAGCCGCCCTTGATATAGAATTCAAATTCCCGTTCGGCTGGGGCGAACTCGAAGGAGTTCACCACCGCGGCACATGGGACTTGGGCCGTCATCAGGAGTTTTCCGGAGAAAATCTCGAATACTTCGATCAGGAAAAAAATAAAAAAATAATGCCTACCGTAATAGAAACCTCCGTCGGCCTCGACAGGACAATGCTCGCCCTGCTCTGTCACGCCTATGACGAAGACAGCGCTGAAACAAAAAAAGAGGGAATGCAGGAAGACATCCGCATAGTATTGAGACTGCCGCCGCGCGTCGCCCCTGTTCAGGCCGCGATACTGCCGCTGGCCAAGAAACTTTCGGAAAACGCTGAAAAACTCTACAAAGACATCAGCCGTTTCTACAGGGCCGAATTCGACGTTACCGGAAGCATCGGCAAGCGTTACCGCAGACAGGATGAAATCGGTACGCCGTATTGCCTGACTTTCGATTTTGATTCTCTGAATGACAACTCCGTTACCGTCAGAGACCGCGACTCCATGAAGCAGGAAAGAGTTTCAACGGACCAGCTGAAAAGTTATCTGGACAAGCTCGTTTACAATATATAATTACATAACTCTAAAAGGGAACGGCAGAACTAATGGAAAAGAAAAAATGGTTTCAGTGGGGTTGTATAACCGTTGCTTCCGTAGCGGCTTCGGCGCTCGTGATATTCCTGCTATGGTACTTTCTGGTTTACGGCAAATCGGGAACGACTCCCCCTGAATTCATAAAGCAGGCCGCTCCTCAAATCGAACAGAAGCAGGAAGATGTCTCAAAGAAAAAACAGAAGGAAGCCGCCGCCCGGGAAGAACAGCTTCCGAATTACGATCTTGACCAGACAGTAATGGGGCTTTTCAGCATAGAACAGGCATTGCAGAAGGCAAAAAACTTTGAGGAGCTGACACCATTCATTCTCCAAAAGGAGTCAGATCTCGTCGCCCCTGAAATACTTGAACTCAAGTACCGCTTTTTCAATATATACAAGAAGCTTCTCCAGTCCAAAGACGAACTTGAAGAAATGAATTCCATATACAATGTAACAAGCGGTTCTCTGCTGGACCTGATATCCACGGTCGATTACACAAAGTTTTCACTCGACCATGAACAGGCCATGAAAATATGGGAAAAAAGATTGAACAGCTCCAAGCTCAGGGATGAGGTTAAAAACCGCATCAGCACTTATCAGGACGAAATGATAAACTTCTATTTCGACTATCTGAAAACTTCCGCTGAATATCTCAAAAAATGGGACAAAATGTGTTCGTTCAGAGACCGCGCCTACCTCGCCGCTTACGAAAGCAACTGGCCGGAAGTAATCAAAAACGCAGGCGCCGCCATCAAACTCGCGCCTTATGAAAAAGAAGCTCATATACTCCTGCCCATGGCAATGCTCGAAAAAGGCGGAGAAACAGACAGCGCCGCCGCTAAAACACTAATTGATGAATACCTGAAACTCCATCAGGGACAGGATGCGCCCGCTTACCTCCTCAGAGGCGTAATAAATCTGAAAAACGGAAATTTTGACAGCGCCATAATAGATTTCGACCAGTCCGCGGCGTATTATCCGAAACAGCAGGAAGCCCTCCTCGACAGGATGAATCTCTACAAAAAACGTAATTTCCTCAATAAATCAAAAGAAGGCAGGATGATACTCAACATCTACTGGGGAATAATGTCCGGCGCGGGTTATTTCAGCCCTGATTTCCAGAAAGCCAGGGCCTGTCTCGAAAAAGGCGAAAAAGACAATGCGCGCACTAAAATCTTCGACCACTTTTTCAGACGCCGCATGCAGGGACAGTGGGATAAAGTGCTCGCCGATTTCCAGTACTGCAACAAATTTCTAAACACTGCCCTCCACGACATAAATGGCGGCGAGCAGCTCAACCTTTCCGTCGAACCGGCGTTTTTTACAAACAGCGTCGTAGTCACAATCACCAACAACAGCAATAAAGACATACATAACATGACAGTGCTTCTCTGTGTGCGTTTCACCGACATGTTTCAGGGAGATTACATATCCTTTCCTGTCGGCGATACAGTGGCCCTCCTGAAAGCAGGCGAAAGCGTAACTGTCGGAAGAAAAAACATCAACGACATAACAAAAGAAAAACTCGGCTCAGTAAAAAAATTCAAGGATATCATAGATTATGCCGCGGTGATTATTTCGGATGAAACTATCACATGGCTTTCATCCAAACCCGCTATGCCGCCGCCAGAGGAAAAAATCGAAAACATGGACCAGCTGAAACGGAAAATCGCCAAGGACGTTGTCAACGTAGTGATTGACGCCGTTACAAACAAAGACACGCCGGCCGAAGAAAACACCAGAAAAAAACAGATTGCCGATGAATTGACCGACATTCTGATAAACAAGCTTTCAGGTGTTCCGGAAAACGAAGCCGATAAAGCGAAGGCTGAAGACATCAAAAGAAAACTCATTAAGGACATCGCCGATATCGCGGTCGATATGATACGCCGGAAAATGGCGGAGGAAAAAGCCTCAGGACATTCCGTCGGAGACTACATGGATAAAGCTAAAAAATACGTTAAAGACATGAGCGACTCTTTCTTCAGCGGGAAAAAAACTCAGGAACCAGCCACGGAAAAAACACAGGAGAAGACTCCTGATACAACAAGTGGAGAAAAAACAGAAAAATGAAAACTTCAATGAGAAAAAAAATGAGCGTATGCATAATAGCCTCTTCCCTGCTTGCGGGTTTTGCCGTAGATTCCATCGCGGCGGAAAAAAAAGACAATCAATGGCTCTGGCCCGATGGCGTAAAGAAAATAAAATACCTCAGCGGCGCGGACAATACCGAACAGCCTGCACTTTTTTACAAACCGGAAAAAAAAGGCCCCCTGCCCCTTCTTGTAGCCCTCCACACATGGTCGGCAGGTTATCTCCAGCCTGAAACAGGCTACGCCAAATGGTGCGTTGACAAAGGCTGGGTTTTCATACATCCCGACTTCAGAGGTTCCAACAAAAAACCTTCCGCGACAGGCTCGGAACTTGTGGTCAAAGACATAATAAGCGCCGTCGAATACGCCAAGAAAAATGCCGACATAGACACTGACCGCATATACCTGATTGGCGGTTCCGGCGGCGGCTACGCGTCATTGCTGATGGCAGGAAGGGCCCCTGAAATATGGGCGGGAGTCTCCGCGTGGGTCCCTATTTTCGATCTCAAAGCATGGCATGAGGAAACTAAAAAAGCGAAGAGAGGATATTTTAAAAATATAGAAGATTCCTGCGGCGGCGCTCCGGGCGCAAGCCCCGCCGTCGATGAACAGTATAAACTCCGTTCGGCATGCACATATATCCAAAACGCGAAAAACGTCCATCTCGACATAAACACCGGCATTCATGACGGACACACCGGAAGCGTTCCCGTAAGCCATTCGCTGAACGCCTTCAACGCCCTCGCCAAAGAACAGGACAAAATCCAGGACAGCGATATAAAATTCATGACTGATAACCAGGGCGTTCCTGAAACTCTGAATCAGAAAATCAGCGATCCCCTCTACGGGAAAAATACGCCTCTTTTCAGAAAAATTTCCGGCAATGCCAGAGTTACGGTATTCGAAGGCGGACACAACACCCTGACTGAAGCCGGGCTCACATGGCTTGAACATCAGAAGAAAAGTCAGCCGCCAGTATGGGATGTCAAGAAAACAAATACAAAGGTGAAATTCACGGAAAAAGATATAAACACAGGTAAGTGAAATAAATATTTCCCATTAAAAATAAAGGTATTTTGCAAGAATGAAAAAGAACAAACTTACAGTAGCGCAGATAGGCTGCGGCGCGTTCGCGGAAGCGCAGGATTTTCCGAACCTGACGAAGAACCCCAAAATCTCTTTGAAATGGTGTTGCGACATATCAAAAGACCGCGCTAAGGAAATGGCGAAAAAATTCAATGTTCCCGAAGTAACAACTGATTTCAACGCGCCGATAAACGACCCGGAAGTCGATATGATAAAAATATCAACTTCCCATGAAGTCCACCTCCCGATTATTGAGGCCGCCGCCAGAAACGGAAAGCATATATTCTGCGAAAAGCCCATGGCGCTGGAAGAAGATGAAGCCTTCAAAATAATAAGCGCCGTCCGCAAAGGAAAAGTAAAACTCTGCGTTGACCTGAACCGCAGGATGGCCCCGTCAATGCACAGTCTGAAAGCAAATTGGCTCAAACACCGCGCCAATCCGAGACATCAGTCGTGGCGCTATGTCGAAGTTGAAAGAGAACTCTTCCCCGAAGAAAAACAGGCACAGTTCCTCGTAAGGGTACAGGATGAAAGCTATTCCTACCGTCTGGTCCATCTCGACCCCATGAAGGGCGGCGGGCTGGTATTCGGCGAAACGGTGCATTGGCTCGATCTGGCATGCTGGCTTTACGCTCCTCAATATCCTGTTGAAATACAGGCTTCCGGCTCCGCGCGCTTCAGCCATTGCATAAACCTGAAATTCTCCGGCGGCGATACCACTACAATACTCTTCAGTTGCGGCGGCACATTTGACTATCCTAAGGAACTCTACGAAATCAGTTCTTCAGGCGCTCTTTTCAGAAATAACTTCTTCGTGGAAAACGAATACTACGGGGTCCCCGGTCTCGACCGCGAACTTTTCCCGATGCAGCACGACCCTCTTAAAAATGTCGGCAAAGAAGGCGGATTTTCCGCTTACATGAAAAAATACGCGGAGAGGGCACAGAAGACAAAAGGCAATATCAAGAACGCCGCTCCTTTCTCCGTTGACAAAGGTCATGAAAACATGCTGAATACATTTGTCGAAGCGATATTGAAGGATAAGCCATCGCCCTGCGATGAAATGGCCGGCTTCATGTCAACATATCTGGCAAAACTGGCGATTAAATCAATAGAACTGAGACAGGCGCTCCCCGTTCCTCTGGATAAGGTAGTCCCCTGCATCCCCTGATTTAACCATAATCTATACTAAAGTCGGTTTTAATATCTACCATTATTGAATATTATGGAAAGTACACTGCTTTTTATAAAAGCGTCAAGTCTGAATATTTTTGATATCAGGCAGATGATTACAAGTATTGCCGCGAGAAGAATGAAACCGGGTTCAGGGACTTTTTCTTCAATGTCAAATTCTTTATTGCTGCTCAGGACTTTCTTTTCAACGGCTTCCAGTTTTTTCCATTGCGAGTCGCGTTCGAGAACTATGTAAGAAGTAAGCGGCGACATGATGCCGGCCTTCTTGCTCTGAGCAACTATTTCAGGGAAAAGTTTATCGGAAAGCGATGGGCGTTTACAGTAGTCGCTGTATTTTTCTTTCAACTGAAGGGCCTGAGCATATAAACTGTTCTCAGGGGGTTTGCCTGAATAGACGCTTACGGCGTCTCTTCTTACTATTCCCATGACAGGATGTGAACTTACGGGATGAAAGTTCATGGTGTTCATCTTTTCAAATTTTCCGTTGTCCAAATCAAAGCGTTTAATTTCATTTTCAGAGGGATTAAAGAAAAGGAAAGAACCCGTTTCCGGCAGAGAGTCGCAGAAGCCGTCAAAACGGCAATCAGCCATCTTCAATTCAGGGTTCCCGGATATGACGGCAAAAACAGGGAAGCTCCCGTCATATGCCTTCCAGCGTAAAATTTCCGTTTTCAATATCCGTTCCGCCATGAAACCTCCCGGCATGACTTTCAAATCAGGAATTTTAAAAGCGGCATCTTCGAGATTAGTTTTTTTCATAACCGTTTCGGGAACGGCTGTCGCAAAAATTATGGAAACATCTTTAATCCCGGTAGCTCCTGATATCCTTTCAACTATAGTATCCCAGGAATTTTTCAGTCTTGTTACGGAGGCTTTTGAAGCATCCACGATAAAACATAAAACGGGCTTTCTGGCAAGTTTGGGCAATGCGGAATTGTCCTGTGGAGAAACTAACCTGAAGGCTCCGGAAGCGGTGGAAGTCCCGGTACTTTCCAGCTTTAGCACATGTTCCGCGATTTTTATTTCAGGAGAAAGACATGACGGATAAAGCAGTTCTATTTGGGAATATCTTGTCTCATTTGCGCTGAAAGGAAAAATATGAAGCCTCAGATGTCCTGTCATGACATAATATAAGAGGCTGGGGTCCTTCCGGACATTTACTATTTTTTCATATATCCATATCGCGCTTTTCTTTTCAAAAATCCGTCCGGGCACAAAAGCAGAATTTATCTTCAGACTGTTGCCGGAAACAAAAACCCAGTCCGGCATATAAATATCAAAGATAGCTTCCTGAGCATTTCTGAAACCATTGTTTTTCACTTTCAAAGTCAGCCTGCATTTTGTTGTGCCGTCACTCAGGCTTTCATATTTTTTATCAATGTTCTCAAGAATAATATCTCTGCCGCGAAATCTCTTCTCCGTATCTGCCCTGGGAGAAGTACTCCAGAAAACATTGCGGCGTGAAATCGCCAGAGGAGGTTTCAGTTTTCCCCCGGTCAGTTTGAAATAAGCGTCATTCAGCTTTGT
This sequence comes from Lentisphaerae bacterium GWF2_44_16, assembly GCA_001803225.1. Classification (GTDB taxonomy): domain Bacteria; phylum Verrucomicrobiota; class Lentisphaeria; order Victivallales; family GWF2-45-14; genus GWF2-44-16. The sequence goes on from MHBF01000015.1 coordinate 13,152, forward strand.
GTTGGAAAGCGTCATGTTGTTGAAAGCTATCCATTGGTAATACATTGTCAGATAAGGAACATCCACACCCTGCTTGAAATCATAAATTCTTTTAAGAATATCTTTCGTTTCAGTCGCATATCTGGCATTTTGCATGGACTTATCATCATAGTCGGACAAGTAGACGAAGCTGAGCCCCCTTTCCAGAAGAACCCTGTCACGGAAAGCATTAATCGTAACGAACAATGGCAAAACCGACACTCCGGCAATCACCGTCGCAATTACCGGGCCCCTGCCAAAACACGGAGCAAGACTCTTAAAGTCTTCCACCAGTCTCCGCGTATGAACATAGAAAAGTATCAGGGGCGCAAGTATCAGAAATCCCGCTCCCATCGCAAGCAAAGCAGGAATGAAAAGCGGAAGATACGGCAAAAAAACCACAAAGAAATAAACCGTGAACCCGTAACACGCACACCTCGCAAAAAATAGAGGCAGTTCCAGCCGTTTACTTTGAAGAGGAGGTATCAGCAGCAAGAAAGCATTGACCAGTGTCAGCGCATAAACACGCCAGTCCTGAAAATTCGCCGGAAAAGGTATAAGCACATTCAGGATAAGCCCGCCAATCGGAAACACAAACGCCGCAAAAAAAGGAATGAGCCATTTCGAGAGTTTGAATTTTTCAGCCGTTTTATAGATGCTTACGAGCGTCCTTGTAACGGCAATAAGAAAAGCCGCTCCTATCACTATGAATCCCGTAACAATAACAATAATGAAAATCTTTGAGATATATCCATCCCCGGACAAAAAGGAACTTATTGATGATGGAATAATATTTGCCGCGAGATAGAAAAGCGCAGGCAATGCGATAAGCGCAAAAACTGACATCACCAGATTAATAATAACGCTTCTAAAAATGATACTCATACTGATACCGAAAACAGGATGTATTACCGACGACATGAAAAAAGTAAAAATATAGCAGGTGTATTGCCCGGTTGAAAAAACGAATTGATTAACTCCATCCGGTCGTATGCCGTCAAGAAGATTAAGAGATATAACCAATAGCAGTATCTGAAATATAAGCATCCCGATATAAGCCGGTATGTTCCACAGGAGTTTTTTCTTTCTCATGATAAAAGTCAGAACGGAAAACAGTAAAATGTCAAAGAGTATAATCCCTTCAAGCGCCCAGAAAGCCCGCAAATTCTCAGGTTTCATCTCAGTACGAATAAAACTGTAACCGTTCAGAAAAAGGAGGAACAGTATACCAAGAGGAAGCACTACTGTGAGAAGATGCCATTCAGGTTTTCTAACTCCTTCTGACATCGGCTCCGGGAGTTCCGGCGGCTGTTTTCCGCCAGCTATCATAAGCTTGAAGAACAGGATTTTCTTAATCTTTGCGATTATCCTCAAAACTTTTGCTTCGCCATTATCAGACATTTTTCTTCTCCTGTTTTTTTTATCAGATACAAAAGAAA
>MHBF01000016.1:0-28298 GCA_001803225.1 Lentisphaerae bacterium GWF2_44_16
TTTATATATATGTTCACTCATGCCATAACAATAGCTCAATCATTACTATTTTACGACCCAGAGGGTCGGGGAATTAAACCCTCCCTGATTAATAAAACAGAATGGAAAAGAATATCTAAAAAAATCGGGCCATTTGTCTTGAAAGATGATTTTAAATATTTTTATCGAAAAAATTAAAGAGGAGTCGAGTCTGTAAAAGTGCGGCAACAATTTATCAAAAACAGCCGAAGCGTTGCAATCCGCCCGCAATACCGTCAGAAAATATTTGGAGAAATAAATATATGACACAAGAGCCTGACTTTCCATCACTCAAGAAGGCATTTTACATGCAATTCAAGGAATATGAACCACAAAAAAGAGAAGGTAATACTTGGTGCTATGCCAGTACACCTTCGGCATATAATGACAATGTTCACTATGAACTGATTAAGCGCGGGGTATTCTTTTTTGTTGAATTTCACATTGAAACTTATGCCAATGGCCGCGATGAGTTGATCAAAGAACTCTGCGCGAAGTTTTCCTTCCGGCAATTTGCACATTTTACATATTACAGCTCAAATTTTTGGCAAACCCGGATGCCAGTATTTTCGGCGGAAGATGTGGAAAAAGACATAAAGGCGATGCGAAAAATTGTGGAATCTGTAATAGGGATGAAGCAATCTGCGATACCAGAAACAATTTCTCAGTTAACAGTAGGCATATGTTCCATGACGCTTGAAGAATTACTTAAGGAAAATTTGTCCATTCCCCCATATCAACGGGCCTATTGTTGGCGGCAAGGCAATATCCTTGATTTGATAGAAGACATTAAAGTTTGGCAAATCGACCATAATGCGGATGACGATATTTATCATCTTGGCACCATTATTCTTAAAAAGAATGAATCTGGGATTGCGATTGTTGACGGGCAACAACGCCTGACGACGCTGGCTATATGGAAGGCTATCAAAGAGGCGACTCGGGATATCCCCTTGTTAAAAAATCCACTGGCAAACAACAATCAGACCGAAAACGTCCGCCAATGCCTTCTGCATGCCAGAGAGACCGTAAAAAATTGTCCAGGCTCGCTTGACTTCCAACGTATTGAGTTCAGTGTGGTTATTTTGGCTGCAAACCAGCCGGACGATTTGGCTCATACTTTTTTCAGCAATACTAACTCTGCTGGAAAACGCCTCTCTGACTACGATCTGTTGAAAACGCATCATTTACGTTACGTCTCAGATGAAATGATGGCCACCGTAATGGTAAATCGTTGGCACCAGATAGAGAAAGCTGGGCAGCATGGAGAATTGTTGCATCAACTGCTCTTCCGTCTGCGGAACTGGCGAAACAATACCCCATTTTTTTTGAATGCAGACAATACTCCCAGCCGGGATATTTTCCGCCATTATACGGTTGAGATTGAACCTATCCCAGGATTGCTTACTCCGCCGCATCCGTTCCGTTTTGATTCAATTTTATCCGGTGGGTTGGAGTTTTTCAATTATGTCGAACACTACTGGAAAATGTTAAAAGATTTTAATGCACATCCGGTCATCCGGGAACTGACAGAAACATTCCAATGGCATAGCAATGGGATACTTTATGCAGGAATGAAAGCATTGGCGTTTCTGTTTTACTGCAGATTCGGTGATATTTATTTGAAAGAAGCAGTTTACTGTATTGCATATCGAATTTCAAGTCTTCGGAACAAAACCCGTGTCATGGGAAAATATCTGTTAACCGAGCCGATTTTTTCACAATGTACGGTTTACCTCGACCGTGTGACATATGAAAGCGAATTTTTAGCATGGTTGCTTGATACAAAACATTCATACAATATTACAAATTTGGGAAATACGGCGCAACACTATTGGCATACACTTGCCGAATTCTTGGAACGCCAAGAAAAATTGTTTGCGCTACCCGGACAGAAAAAAAGCACCTTAGTTTTTGATGCCATTAAAAATCAGGAGAATAAACAATGAATAATCTGAATTCTGTATTTACTCCACAAGCACTTTGTGATCAAACAATTTGCAATAAAGAGTTGACGATCCCTCTTTATCAGCGCCTCTTCGTTTGGGGGGAAGAACAGATCGAGAAACTTCTGAAAGACTTAGAGAAAGCAGCCCAAACATCAAAGCCGTATTATATTGGCATCATTACAATTGTCGAAAAAAACAATACTTGGGAAATCGTCGATGGACAGCAACGATTGACCTTTCTGACACTTTTGGGCTGCGAGTGCATGCGAAAGAATTTAAGGGCGGATGATTGGAAAAATTTTATTTTTCAGGATAATGACAAGTTAAGGATTCATTATTTTGCTCGCCAAGAGGACGAAGATGATATTCGCAATATGGCTGTACAAAATGACAATATAAACAAAATAAAGAATTCCAATTTTCACCGATTTTGCCAAAGCTTCGAGAGTTTTTTTTCAGAAATCTCGGAAGAAATGACAATGAAATTTGCGAACTATGTTTATCAAAAAACCTCGTTCCTGATTTCCGAATTACCGTCGAAATATTCCACGCCTGATCTGAATAAATTCTTTGAAAAGATGAATGCTGCGGGTAGACAATTGGAACCTGTCGATGTTGTCAAAGGCAAGCATTTTGCAGCTTTTGCAACGACATGGAATGCTTGTATGGACTTCAGTAAACTATACACCCCGTCGTCGAAAGATACCGCCGCGCCCCGTACCGATTCAATGACGCTCTCGGACATTCTTGACGCTCCAGTCACCGAAATAAAAGATGAGGAAAAATCGGAGTTTTGTGTCGAACGTTATTCAAAACGCTCGATTCTAAAACCGACAATCTTTCTTTTACACATCTTGAGTCTGACAGCGCCCCTCTCAACGATACCTCTTGACTCGGACAATCTGATTGAAATATTTGATGATAATAAAGATAACCTAGGCAACTTTATCGACATGATGCAGAGATATCGCCAGTGGCTTGATAAAAACATTATCTATTTGCGGAATAATGACGATATGCAAATAGATGAATATGCTTTCCGTGATGAAGATGAAGATGAAGATGAAGATGAAGATGAAGAGAACGCCGCTGAAGATAGTAGCAAGGAAAAATGGAAACACAAACAGTTTCAATCAATGTTGTATGTCTCTTCCGACGAACGGCAACAGTGGGTTCTTAAAGCATTCCAAAATGGAATTACGCTGACACTGGAGGAACTCAAAAGGCAAAATAAACGCTCATCCCATCATGATAAAATGACATACGGACAAATTGATCGTTATTGGTTTTGGTATTTGGACTACTTATTGTGGGAATCTTACATTGAGCAGAACAGCTTTGCGGACTCCATGTTAAGTAACCTAAGCAAGGATGAGCAAGCAGCTATCAGCAATTACCGTTTTCAGAGAAAACGCTCAATTGAGCATCTACATCCACAGAATCCAGAAAATGAATCACAAGACTGGCGAACTGACAGAGATGATAACGCAGATGTGGTCCGTAACGGCGTTGGAAATCTCGCAATGATATCCTCATCGTTCAATTCTGTCCAAAGCAATGATTCAATCGGCGTAAAATTCGCAAGATTAAGAGATACACAAATTCCACAGAAGAAACTGGAAAGCATTAAAATGCTTTTAATGTTCAAACTCGCCGGAGGCAAAGAATCCGACTGGACGATTGATATGGCTCAAAAACATAGAGAGGATATGCTTGCCTTGTTGGAAAATACAAACAATGCGGGGAGGTTACTATTTAACTTTCCCCATTATCAAAAATGAAGCATAAAACATTATTCGGCGTTTGGGGAGATGTGATGTGATTCTCACTGCCGTTTTTGCTGTAGGAAGTTTTTAATAAATGGTTTCGCTGGTCACGACACGTGGTACTGTTTGAGGCTGAGACTCTCAAAATAAATGCGCTCCGGTTTTAATCTCTCTCATTTTTAAGGGCAGCAAATTCGGCGTTTGACTAACCATGGTTCGAACCTGCTTTACCGGTAATTTACCGATAACATATTTATCATTAACATGATAAGTGGGGTTTAGATGCTTTTTTATGTTCGTGACTAGTCACGGGGCATTGGAGAATCTGAGAGCGGATACCGGAAAAAGTGGCCTTTGCCGGTGCTTGCGGGGTGTTCTCCGCAGAAACGGAGAATTTGCAAAACCCTTTGGTACAAGGGCATATAGGGAAAATAAAAAAGCCCGTGACTACGGGCCTGAGATTTTAAAATGGTCGTCCAAGGCGGATACGAACCTCAGACCTTTTGGATTTGAGGCAACAGAAGCTTTTCAGGTTGGCCATGCAAGGCTGATTCCGGTCAAAAACCTGAAATTTTTTAAATTATTTCCGAAAAACAGGCATTAAAGAGGTTTCCGAAAGAAGCGTTTTGAGGCTGGAAACGGGGAGTCGGGTTCGCATAATCAGATTGAATAAAGACACCAGATGCATTAAAACAGGACAAAAAAAAACGGCTTTTTGGAGAAAATAGTTGTATGTTATTCTTAATTAACAATTAGAAATGGTTTTAAAAAATTTCATTTTATCGGGGGTACCCCCCGTCGAACGGAGAAACAGAGAGCAAAACCTGAATTTTTCCTTAAAAACATGCCTTCCCATTTGCTCTCTCAAGAAGGTCTGTTCTTGCAAAACCCTTTGGTACAAAGGGATATAGAAGGGGGTAAAAAAATGGGGAGTTCCGGTTCGCAAAAAATGGATGGTGCGCGGGAGGGGACTTGAACCCCTACCCGTAAGGACCAGATCCTAAGTCTGGCGCGTCTGCCAATTCCGCCACCCGCGCATTAACCAAGAACAAAAAATTACAGCTTTGTATGATTAATTCAATTACTTTCCCGTCAAAACGCCTCTTTTCAAACTTAATATTCAATTTTCTGCTATGGCCTCATAAAAAAAGACTTGCCGAAAAAATATTAAGATTTAAAGTATTCGGATATATAAAGGCGGGAAAATGATAGACACGGAAAAAGATACACGGAAAATAGTGGAAAGAGCGCTCATCATAGGGCTTCAGGATGCCTCATGCACCGCACAGGAAGCGGAAGAGCATCTGATTGAGTTGAAAGAGCTTGTCAAAAACCTGTCCATACCGATAGTTGACAAACTCATGGTGCATTTAAAAAAACCAAACCCGAAATATCTTGTCGGCACAGGAAAAGCCGAAGAAATAACTCAACTCGCAAAAGAGAAAAATTGCGACTGCCTCTTTTTCGATTGCGACCTCTCGCCGTCCCAACAGAGAAATTGGGAAAAACTTACTAAAATATGCGTAATAGACCGGCAGGAAGTCATAATCGATATTTTTGCGTCGAGAGCGTCCACAAAGGAAGCAGTCCTACAGGTCGAACTGGCAAGGCTTAAATACTCCATGCCGCGCCTGACAAGAGCATGGACCCATCTTTCGCGGCAGTACGGCGGAATAACAGGCGCAAGAGGCGAAGGTGAAAAACAAATCGAGCTTGACAGGCAAATCATCAAGCACAAAATAAGTCAGCTCGAAAAAGAACTTCTGGACGTGCGCAAGCACAGAGATATTCAGAGAAAAAACCGTGAACGCCACGGGCTGTCTCACGCCGCCATTGTCGGATATACCAATGCAGGGAAATCATCTCTCCTGAACGCTCTGACTTCTTCAAACGCCCTCGTGGAAAATAAGCTTTTCGCAACGCTTGACCCACTTACAAGAAAAGCCGAACTTCCAGATAATCAAAATCTGCTCCTCACCGATACAGTCGGCTTTGTCCGCAAGCTCCCGCATAATCTGGTGGAAGCGTTCAAAGCGACCCTGGAAGAAGCGACTCTGGCCGATTTTCTACTAATCGTACTGGACTTGGGCAGTTCGCAGATTGAAGAACACTGGGAAACAACCCTTTCGGTATTAAAGGAACTTGGAGCCGATGACAAAAGAAAAATCCTGGTTTTCAACAAATGTGATTTAAACAAAGACCCCGTACTGATGGCGCGCCTTCAAGGCATAGAAGGTGAAAAACTCTTCGTATCGGCGCTGACCGGAGAGGGAATTGGACAGCTGAAATCAAGATTATCAGAAATAGTAAAGGAACAATCAGAGAAATTAAGTCTCAGAATCCCGCCCGCACGGCATGACATGGCCTCTTTTGCTTATGAAAAGGGAAATGTGATTAAATCCGAATATGATGAAAACGGAGATCTGCTCCTGACAGTGAACGTGAACATGGCCCACAGGAAGAAATTTGATGAATTTGTCATTTAAATGAAGGCATTATTCATTTTCAATTTCAGAAATAGCGAATACATTATGGTAGCTGTTCATACCGTAATGGTTTCATTACTAAAAAACTTATAAGGGTTTCAGATGAGATTTTCATTTAAATTTATCATGACTGTCTGCTGTCTGCTGCTTATCTTCAGGCAAGGCGCGTTTGCCGCAAGCGATGAATGGGAACTCTGGAAAAAAGGCTTCGAGACTTACGAACAGGGAGAAGAAAACTCTCTGGCCGGAAATAGAAAAGAAGCCCTGGTAAAATTCAAAGCCGCGCTGGAGTTCTTCACTCAGGTAAAGAAAACAAAGCCGAATTGGAATAAGAAGGTAATAGATTACAGAATCGATTTGTGCTCAAGAAAAATAGAAAGTATCACAAAGGCAATAGCGCTGGAGAATGACGCACCGCCAAAAAACGCGGCCAAACAGCCTCCGCAAAACACCAAGACCACAGCTCAGGACGCGGCCCACGATACAAATACCGCAGAGCTCAAAAAGGAACTGGAAAAGTACAAGGACAAGCTCTTTGAAGCCACTGTCATGCTTGAAAACAACAAGCGGGAAATAGAAAAAAACAAAAAAGCCTCCGATGAAATAAAAAGTCTCCTGAAAGATAAACTTGAGCTCGAAAAACAGTGTTCAGCCATGACGCTCAAATATGAGGAACTTAAAAATAAAACCTCCCAGCCCTCCACTGAAGCGCTGGAACTTAAACAAAAACTCATAAGCGAAAAAACCGCTTCCGACAAGTTTAAACAGGCGTTTGAAAAAATATCAGCTGAAAACGAGGCCCTGAAAAACCAGAGACAGGAGCTTCTTAAAAATAAGACACAGCTTACTTATGAATTGAAAAATCTTTCCGACAAAAGCGCTGAAATAAACTCTGAAAACAAGAAGTTCCAGGCTAAACTCGCAGACAAAATAAAAGTTGTCGATACGAATAACGCAAAAATACAGGCCCTCGAAAAGCAGAAAGAGGACTTCAGGATAAGATGCGAGAAAAAGTCACAGGAATATGACGCTCTATACAAGGAAATAAAGACCCTTCGGGAAAAAACAGATCTGAACTCGGTAGGCAAACAGATGGAAAAGGAAAATGAACTTTTCAGGAAAAACATCGACAGTCTACAGGCTAAAATCGACAAAGTTTCCGAAGAAAACGCAAAACTGAAAGTCCAGCTTAACCAGAAAACATCAGAATTCACACAACTGAATGAAACACTGGCGGCAATAAGCAAGCACAAAGAAGCGCTGGAACAGGATTTGAAGATATTCACTTCAAAATATGAGAAAAGCGATATAACAATAAAAAACCAGAAGCAATACATCAGCGAACTGGAGGAAAGAAACAAAAAGTTCAATAATGATCTGAAACTCTTTGCGGACAAAAACGAGAAACTTCAAGATAAAATCAAAAGTCTTTCAACCTCAAAAACACCGGAAAGCTCAACTAAAGAAAATGAGCTTTCTAGAAAGCTTGCTCAACTTTCAGAAACAAATAAAAATTTTGAGGAAAAGCTTAAAAATCTTGAAGGGCTGAAAGACGTTTCCGCAAAAAATACCGAACTCTCCGCGAAAAATCAGGCTCTCGCTAAAACTGTTACAGAACTTTCAGAAACAAACAGAAAACTCGAAGATAATATTAAAGCTCTCACTCCACTGAAAGATCTTTCAACAAAAAATCAGGCCCTCGCTAAAACTGTTACAGAACTTTCAGAGACAAACAAAAAACTCGAGGATAATATTAAAGCCCTCGCTCCACTGAAAGATCTTTCAGCAAAAAATATTGAGTTATCCGCAAAGAACACTGAGCTGTCTACAAAAATTCAGGAGCTCGCTAAAACCGTCAGCGAACTTTCAGAAGCTAAGAAACAGATTGAGGGAAAACTGGAAATAATGAGCGAAACCAGAGATTCCTCTCCCAAAATAGCAAAGTTAAATACGAAAAATCAGGAACTCGCTAAAACCGTCAGCGAACTGACAGAAGCAAATAAACAGCTTCAGAAAACAGTCAATACAAAAAACGAGCCGCTGGAAAAGCAGCTGAAAACCCTCACACAGGAAAACGCAGCCCTTAAACATGAAATAGCAACGGTCAAAAACAGCAAAGGCAAAGTTTCAACAGAAAAAGCATCTACAGAGGAAACAGAAAAGAAAAATACTGTATTGGCGTCATTGAAGAAACAAGCAGAAGAAATAAACAGCAAACTCAAAAAACAGTTTAATGAAATAGTTCAGCCGGACACCGCAAAAGTACAGGATAATGACAAGGATAAGAAAACAGAGGAAACAGAGCCGCCTGTCTCCGTTACGGCGGCAGCAGTCAAAACGCCAGAACCCCACGGCAATACCTCCGGTGAAACAGAAAAAATGAGTGACAAAAGCAAGAAGACTGTGAATGACGGGACTATAACATTTCTTCTCAAAAACGCTGAAAAAGCGGAAAAGGAAAATGACACTCAATCCGCGTTATGGCATTATAACAAAGTACTGAAATTCGCGCCCGACAACTACGACGCAAACAAGCGACTTGGCTTTCTGTATGTTAAGGAAAAAGCAAACATAAAAGCATTTCCGTATCTGGAAAAAGCCTATAAGCTCAATGACGGCGATGTCGAAGTAATGCTTCCATTAGCTTCCATAGAAATCGAAAACAAGAGGTACAAAGCAGCATTGGAAATTTTGAATAAAACCGCGCTTCTGGCCCCCAAAAACCCCATACTTCACAGATATATGGGAATCGTCTGCCAATACACAGGCAAAAACGACTTTGCTGAAAAGGAATTCAGAAAATCGATAGAACTTGATCCAAAATCGTCCGAAACGGCTTTATGCATCGCAATTTATCTCAGTACGTTCAAAGAAAAAATGGCCGAAGCCAGAGACTGGTATAAAAAGGCACTGAGACTTGGTGCTGAACCGACATTGGAAAGTCAGAAGATATTCGGCAGTGACGCGGCAGTCATGGGTGGAACAGTTCGGAAAAAAGCGGCAATAGACGAGTTTCAGAAAAAAGACGTCAAAGGAAATATCGCCCAGCAGTTTCCAGACAAAACAAAAAACATGGACAAGGCAAATCTTGACAAAGAAACAGTACAATTTCTGCTTGACTCCGCCGAGAAGCATGAAAAGGAAAATGATTTTAAAAGTGCCGCATGGGAACTCAGCAAGGCAAGTTCACTGTCCCCGGATAATCCCGAAATCCTGAAAAAGCTCGGGGTGGTCTATATGAAAATTCCAAGTGAAGGCAAAGCTTTAAACGCACTTGAAGAAGCGTACAGGCTGAAATCCGAGGATGCTGAAATAATTCTGCCCCTTGCGACCCTCTACATTAAAAATGGGAAATACTCACAGGCCCTGAACATGCTGAACATGGCGGCTGTCCTGGACCCGAAAAACGCGGTTGTCCAGCGCTACATGGGCATAGCCTGCAAGAGCCTGGGTCAAAAAGAGAACGCAGACAGAGCTTTCAGAAAAGCAATGGAACTTGACCCATCGTCGCCAGATACCGCGCTTGAAATGGCCATGTTCCTCGCTTTTTCATGTTACAAAAATGAAGAGGCAAAAGAGTGGTATCTGAAAGCCAAAGAGCTCGGAGCAAAACCCAACCAACTGCTGGAAAGAATCGTGCGGAAGTAAAAAGCCGATACTGAATAATGAAAGAATCCCGGCTAAAAACATCAGTACTCGTATATCTCCTCCCGTTAATCGCGGGCCTGATATCCAGGATTTTCCTTTTTCAAAACTGGCTTGATTCACCCCTCCGTTACTATCATCTCATCCAGGGCCTGGACATGAAAACCATGCTTGAGCTGGGAAGCCGTTTTTACCATCTCGACACAAATTTTTCGATTTACAGGCTCCTGATTGCCTCCGTCATGTTTTTCAATCACGGCGCGCATTGCGTCGAGGCACTCATAATCATACAAATGCTTTTCGGTTCCCTGACAGGTGTCCTCATCGCTTATATATCGCTGAGAATATCCGGAAATAGATATATTTCGATGTTCTGCGGCATCCTCGCCGCGCTTTACTCCCCTGCCCTGCTTTACGAATGCCTTACCCTGCAGGAAAGCACCTTTCTCTTTTTCAATATCCTTTCGATAGCCGTAATTCTAAAGGCAAGGACAAAACATTTCAGTGCCTTGTGGCTGATATTTTCAGGAATCGCACTTTTCCTGCCGCCGCTTATGAGATTCTCCTCTTTTCTCTGGGCGCTTCTGGGGCTTTTATGGATAATTCTTTACATGCTCAGGCGCGTCAGAATAAGAAACACAACGGGGATATTGAAGGAGATGTTTCCGGTATTTCTTTTTCTTTTCATCGGGATTGCGGCGGTAGTTCTCCCGGTATCGCTTTTCAACCTTTACAAAGGGTGGGACCTAATGCCGTTTTCTCCGGCAAATCTCAAATATACCCTTCAACTGGGCAGCATGGAAAACCCCTCTAATCTCAATCTTCCGCCTTCAACTGAAACTGAAAAACAACATGAATTGGCAATATCTTTCAAAAATATCTTTAAGCAGGCAGCCAATTACTCGAAAAAAGCACTTTTCATTTTCAGGGCCTTTGAAATACCGAATAACGTGAACTACTATTTTATCAGGAGTCATTTGAACCCCCTGGAATACCTGCCGGGGCCACTTCTGCTTATTCCCGCCGCCGTCTGCGGGATAATAATAATGCTGGCGAAGAGAAGATTTATGCGCAGAGAATCCATCCTCTTTTTTTATCTCATCTCGTTCACTATACCGTTGTGCATATTTTTTCCGCTGGGCAGGTACAGAATCGTATTTCTGCCGGTATTCTGTTTATTCGCGGGATACTTCCTCATGCACATAATAAGGGAATTCAAGAAAGTCAGCCGCGGCGGCAAATTTACAGTATTTCTGATTCCGCTTCTGCTTTACGCGCTGATTTTTCGCTGGGCGGCGCCGTCAAATCTGCCATTGAGGGCGGAAGACTTCGTAACATACGGACAAGCGCTTGAAATCCAGAAAGGAGATGTCCCGGAAGTGGAGACATGCTTTGCGCTGGCACTTCTGGCAAATCCGGAATCCAAATCAGCCGCCCTGAATCTGACAGATAAACTCATCAGACACGCCAAGTTTGAAAAAGCCCGGAGCATAATTGAGCCTTTTTACTTTCAGGACATGCAGAATTACAAATTCGCGATAAAATACGCGGCGTCCCTGCTTGGCATAGGAAAAGCCGAAGAAGCTGAAGAAATATTACGTCAGTTGCCCCCGCCTGAAAACAAAGTTTCCAGATACAATTACTTTTTCAATCTCGCCGAAAGCAGACGCCTCCAGAGAAAAGACGCTGAGGCGGCGGAAGCTTATAAAAAAGCAATGGAGCTTACCGACAGAAAAGAAAATCTTGAAATACTGAAGGAATTCCTGAAAAAAGTCAACAAACCGGATACCATGAGGTAAGAGAATTATATGCGGATAATGATGAATCTAATTGGGGGCTTTCTGCTTTTCGTCATACTGCCTTGCGGAACTACCGAGTCGAATGCAGGAAAGGCAGAACAGCAAGCGCTATTTAATGTCGGCTATCAGGTACTTGATCTCAAATATCAAAAAAATGGGCAGGAGCAAACAATCACCGTGGCTGTCTGGTATCCTACCGCGGCCCAACCGGGGCTTCATAATTATGGTGGCCCAACAAAAGGCAGCGTGGCCCTCGGCGCGATGCCTCTGGCTGAAAGCGCCCCTTACCCTTTGCTGGTCTTCTCACACGGATACGGAGGAAGCGGGCTCAGCGCTGTTTTTCTTACAGAAGCCCTCGCCGCACACGGCTGGGTCGTCGCATGCCCGGACCATCACGACAAGTATTCGGCTGTCCGTATAAAAACCGGCCGGGAAAAAGATCTTGACCGCAAAGGTTTTTTACAAAGCGCTAAAGAAATAGTAAATTCAAATCCCGAAAATCGCGAAAAATACCTCTATCGTCTGGATGAAATGAGAGCCGTACTTGACGGAATTTTAGCATCAGGGCCTTTCGGCAAATTAATCGATAAAAACCGTGTTGCTGCCGGGGGACATTCTTTCGGCGGTTTCACGGCACTGGGGGTTAGCGGAACAATTAAAGAGTATTATGCTCCCCGTGTCAAAGCAATATTGCTGTTTTCAACAGGTGCCGGCGCTTATCTTTTCAGAGATGAAGAACTTGCCGCCGTTCAAATTCCATCCATGCTTTTCATGGGTGAACGGGAAGAAAAACAGGTGCGCGGTTCGAAAACAATGCAGGAACTTTCAAACAGGATTTTTAATAATCTGCCATTGCCCAAGTATTTCCTTACAGTCAAAGGGGCAAATCATTTTTCATTTAACGACCGACTTACTGACATTCCCCGAATAATACCGCTCAGCGGGACTGAAGAACAATTTGAAGTCATCAGGAAATACTCAATCGCTTTTCTGGAAAAGTACATCGCAGGAAAACAAACCCAGGATAAGATACTGGAAAATTCCGATCCAATGCTCACACATTACCTCATGGAACCGGGTTTGAACAAAAAGTAGGATTTCATTCCATAAAGCAATTGCGCCCTATTGCGGCCTTGAAGTTTCGGGGCGCTTCTCCGCTCATGCGTTTAAAGAAGCGCGAAAAACGGAACACGTCGTCAAATCCCATTTCTGCCGCTATCTCCGTCATGTTCATTTCCGATTCCATGAGAAGACGCCGCGCCGTTTCGAAGCGGTATTGATCGATATAGACTTTTAAAGGCACACCCAGATATTTCTTGAAAATACGATTTATATAAACAGTCGAATAAGAATTTTCTTCAGCGAGTTTTTTTACCATCACCGGCTTGCCGGCGACAATGAGTTCTTCAATTCTCCGTCTTACTTTTCTTATCCGGATATCTTCTTTTTCCTCCCATCCATGTTTACGGAAATGAAGATCAAGGAGGGTAGCCAGAAGATGCTCTACCAGAAGCTGGCTTGTATGGGACGGCGAAGATTTTTCCAGTTTAACCGCTTCCAGAAGCGCTTTGAAAAGTATTCCGGTTTCTTTAGTTTTTGCCAGGATTCCGGCCGGATACTTTTCCTCCATTTCCGCCACTACAAATTTTATGCTCCATGAAAGTCTCCCGTGAGGATGGTCCATATAGTGCCAATTCCGCGGAGGAATGAACAACATATCACCGTCATCCGGAATTAATCTGCCCGTATTCAGAAGGACTGAAAACCCCTTTTTCTCTACCAATTCCATCTGCCAGTAGGGGTGAACATGTTCAGTATGCCTGGCGCCGTGAGGAAAAGGACCTTCGATTCTCACCAGATTTACGGTGTACTGGCAGGAAAGATGGCGGCAGTTCATTTCCTCCAGGTGCTGATCCCATGCGTTATGCGTAGGCCATGCCATATTGCCGATTCCATTGCAGTTTCGATTTTGCTATATTTTAAATCCTTTTTGTCATTCATTCAACAGCATTTTCAGCCTATAATATTAAAAAACATTAATTTCATTCAGAGAAGGGCAAAAGATAGCAAAATGAAAATAGATATTAAAACAGGCCGGGTTGAGTTTGAAGCATCCTCATCTAAGACATTGGACATTCTTTTCGCCGGAGACCTCTGCCCGCGCGACAGAACGGAGAACCTGATTCTCGAAGGCCGCAGTGAAGAGATTGTAGCAGGAGTCGTTAAAGAACTGAGAAACTGCGATTTATCTGTAGTTAATCTTGAAACTCCTCTTACGGCTTCCGGTTATCCGATCCCAAAATCCGGACCGAATATCAGGGTCGCGCCGGAATGCATTCAACTTTTAAAAGCATGCGGATGGGATATTGCCTGTTGCGCGAACAACCACATAGGGGACTTTGGCGATGCGCCCGTAACTGAAACACTCTCCCGTCTTGATGAAAACGGCATATTGCATGTTGGCGCCGGAGAAAATCTGAAATCAGCTTACCAGCCTTTGTTTGTTGAAAAAAACGGAGTCAAAATCGCCTTTCTTGCCTTCGCCGAAAACGAGTTCGGCTCCGCCGGAGAAAGCAAGCCCGGAGCGGCCCCGCTTAATCCTCTCCGCAATATCGCTCAAATCAAAGAAACGTCCAAACTGGCGGATATAACGATTGTCATGGTACACGGGGGAAATGAGCTTAATCCTGTTCCCTCTCCCCGGGTTGTAGATACTTACCGCGCTTTTGCCGATGCCGGCGCGAGCGCCGTCGTGGCGGGGCATACGCATTGTCCGCAGGGTATTGAACTGTGGAATGGCATTCCGATAGTTTACAGTTTGAGCAATTTTATTTTTGACGCCACCGCAGAATATGAAGGATATAACTGGTGGTATGGGTACATGCTGCGCCTGAAATTCTCTGGAACTAGGGCCACAGGGCTTCAGGTCATACCGCATCACTGCATGCCCCATGGTGAAAAAGTAACTCTCCTTGAAGGAAGCGCCAGAGAGGATTTCATCAAATATCTCAACTTCATTTCGGAGATTATCAAAAGCCCGGACGAAGTGAGGAAATATTACAACGCATGGTGCGCAAGGAGCATTGACGGCGGCTATTTTTCAAGACTCGGCAAAGCTTTTTATCCCATCAACTGGGAAGATAAAACTTCCATCGGCGCGTTTATGGCTATGCGCAACCTGCATACGTGTGAAGCACATAATGAATTGCTCACCAATTCTCTGAGGCTTATTGAAGAACATGCCGTGGAGGACGCTTTGAAATACCTTCCCAGGCTTAATTCGCTAATTCAGGGCAAATTGCCTTGTTGAGAAAAATAGCAAATCTCACTTAATCACTGGACCAGGCCGAAATAGCCTATTACGGCAGAAATGCCCATGATAATCAGGGGGTTTATTTTGGTAAAGCTCAGGATTAACGCCGAAGCCGCGACAAGGATATAAGCTTCCCAGCCGCTGGCGGCGTGTTTTGTTACTATAAGAGAACTGGCGAAAAGCAGGCCCACGGTAACGGCGGAAAGTCCTTTCTCAACCGGCTCGCGCCATTTGGAATCATGAAAATAATGCCAGACGCGGCTGACGACATATGTCAGTACGCATGCGGGAGCAAAAGTGGCCACAGTCGTAACAATCATCCCCGGCCAGCTGGCGACTTTATAACCGATAAGGCTGACTATAAGCATGCTCGGCCCCGGCGTGGCCTGAGTAATCGCGAAGAAGTCAACGAACTGGTCGTTGGTAATCCAATGATAATTGCGAACACAGTCCAGCTGCATCTGCGCAAGCGCGGCAGTGCCGCCGCCAAGAGCTATCACGGAAAGCCCGCTGAATACATATAAGAGAGAGAGAAGCGTCATCACGTTCATTTTTCCTTGCCCTCCTCACCTTCACTTTTTTTCTGCGCCTTTCCATAGTACCAGTAGGCGATAATGGCAAGGGGCCCTACAATAAGAATAGCGAGCATCATCGGTAAACGTACAAAAGCAATCAGAGCAAAAGCCACAGCACCGAAAATCATGAAAAGCCAGTCCTTAATGTTTTTGGAAGTCAGTTTTATTGCCAGACTGAAAGCCATGCCTGCGGCACAGGCACCAAGGCCGTTCAATGTCCTGTGTACGGCAGGATCGGAACCCATTTCGATAAAAAGTATGCCTACAACCATGACAATGACAAGGGGAGCGGCAACAAGCCCGCATACAGCGGCGAATACCCCGGCAACGCCACGGAAGTTTGAACCGATATAAGCGGCAAGCTTTATCATATTGGGCCCGGGAAGCACCTGGGTTATCGCCAAAGCATGAAGAAATTCATCGTCAGTAAGCCACTTGCGTTCCTTTACCGCAATCTGTTCGGCCCACGCCGTAAGGCCGCCGCCGAAGCTGCAAAGGCTCATCTTGGCAAAACCGGTAGCGAGGTCCCAGAGTTTGACCTCTTTCTTCTTTTCCAGCCTCTGATAAGGCTTTTTCAGATCCATATATCCTCTATTCTGATATCTGACTCGGCTTTTTCGAGAGGGTCGGGCACATTGAAATGTTCCGTAAGCTTCCAGTCTTCCTCAAACTGCGCATGGAGCTTTTCGATTAACGGCCTGTCCTTTATCATTATGCCGAGCTCGCGGCGTTCGTCGAAAGCGCGCCTGTGTATGTTCATGGAACCGATAATGGCGGATTCGCCGTCCTTCATTATCAGCTTGGCGTGAAGCTTAGGCGCTTTCAGAACATGTATTTTTATCTCGTTATTATGCATAATTCTGAATGAGCTGAAAGTATCGGGGCGGTCCCATTCCTGAACACCATGCTTTCCGCTGCAGATGAAATGCACATGGACGCCGCGGGCTTTGGCATGGACAATTCTGTCAAGTATCGGGACATCGACAAATTTAGGGTGCTGTATGTACAGGTGTTTTCTGGCAGTATCAATGAAATCGGCAATTCTGGTGCGGGAATCGTGAATGCTCCAAAGAAGCCCTACGTATTTTCCCGGGATATAGGAGGTCCTGGTCCAGTCGGCATCAAAACAGTCCGCGATCTGCGATACCTGCTCAGGGTCAGTGGTAATAATTCCATAATCGCGGGTCTCAGAAAAATATTTGGCGGCAAGATTAAAAGTGGCGATAAGGGCGACGGAAGAGTCGGCGACAATTGATTTTTCATGTGTAACGATAAAAGCCGGATTGGTCCAGTCGGCCTTGATATTCATTTTTTTGAACCGCTCCATAGTCTCGTCGTTCTCGCGCTTGCCGTCGGGACGCTTGGGGTTCAGCATCACGCGCACATCAACACCCTTGACATGAGCGGCGACAATAGAGTCAACAATAATAGGGTCGGTAAGCGTAAACTGCTTTATTCTCAACGTGCTCTTAGCTCCGCTTATAATGTTCAGCACCGGGGTCATTCCATCATAAGGCTGAACAACCAGTTTGCGCATTGACGGGGTATCGTACAGTACATTTGCCATTCTTCACCTCAAATAAGATTTAACGAAATACTAAACACAATTCTTACACAACAATATTAATAAGCCTGCCGGGAACACATATAAGTTTTTTCAGCGGTTTTCCCTGAACAGCGGCTTTGACGGCGTCGTTTTCAAGGGCCATGTTCCGCATTAGTTCTTCCGAAGCTCCCGCGGGCATCATTATCCGGGCTTTGGGCTTGCCGAGCACCTGCACGAGGATTTCTATTTCATCCTCTCTGATATATTCTTCATTGTATTCGGGCCATTTTTCATAGGCTATGGAATCTTTATGCCCGATTATTTCCCAGAGTTCCTCGGCAATATGGGGAGCAAAGGGAGCAAGGAGTTTCACGTAAGTTTCAGCGGCTTCGCGCGGAAGTTTGTCCAGTTTTGAAAACTCATTCGCGAAAATCATAAGCTGGCTGATAGCTGTGTTAAAGCCGAGAGTGTCAAGATCTGAACTGACTTTCTTAATAGTGGCATGAAGCAGGCGGAGCTGTGATTTATCCATTTCCGCATTGACTGTTTCGGTTTCGGCAATCATGCGCCATGATCTTTTCAGAAACCTGTAAACACCTTCAATGTCCCTGGTGTTCCAGGGTTTGACGGCTTCAAGGGGGCCCATGAACATCTCATAAAGCCTCATGCTGTCGGCGCCATATTCGCGGATGACATCATCGGGATTGACTACGTTTTTGAGGGACTTGGACATTTTGGCGGCGAACTCCGTGAGTTTTTCGCGTGTATCTTTTCGGACGGGCCCGGCTTCGGTATGCTCAACCATGTCGGAGGGAACAAGCGCGCCTCTTTCATCCTTGTATGACTGTCCGAGTATCATGCCCTGATTGACAAGTTTTTTAAAGGGTTCCTTAGTGGAAACAACGCCTATATCATAAAGCACCTTGTGCCAGAACCTGGCATAAAGCAGATGCAGCACGGCATGTTCCGCGCCGCCCACATAAAGATCAACCGGCATCCAGTATTTTTCCTTTTTCAAGTCAAAAGCACATTCTTCGTTGAAGGGGTCCATATAGCGCAGATAATACCAGCAGGAACCCGCCCATTGCGGCATGGTGTTTGTTTCACGGCGGCCTTTTTTGCCTGTTACCGGGTCAGTGTAATTGAGCCATTCTTTCGCCTTGGCAAGGGGTGATTCTCCGCTTCCGGCCGGTTTGAAATCCTCAAGTTCGGGTAGAAGAAGAGGGAGTTCGCTTTCGTCCAAAAGCTTTATCGAACCGTCTTCCATATGCGCGACAGGGAACGGTTCGCCCCAGTAGCGCTGACGGCTGAAAAGCCAGTCGCGGAGCTTGTAGTTTACAGCACCTTTGCCGATCTTTTTTTCTTCCAGCCATTCGGTGGTTTTTTTCTTTGCCGCTTCGACTTCGAGGCCGTTGATATCAAGACCGTCGGAGTTGGAGGAATTAATTGAAACACCGTTGCCGGGCCAGCAAAGCTTTCCTTCCAGTACAGACGCGACATCAATCCCCGCCGCCGCGGCTTCTTTTTCATCAGGTTTCAGAATGCAGCGTATGGGGATGGAAAATTTTGTCGCAAACTCGAAGTCCCTCGTATCATGCGCGGGAACAGCCATAATCGCCCCGGTGCCGTAACTTATAAGGACATAGTCGGCTATCCAGACGGGGATTTTTTCGCCATTGACGGGATTGACCGCATAAGCCCCGGTAAATACCCCGGTTTTTTCAGTGTTCAGGTCTGTACGGGACAAATCGCTCATTGTTGAAACTTTGCGGCAGTATTCATCAACCTGCGCTTTCTGAGCGGCAGTCGTGATTTTTTCAACGAGGGGATGTTCCGGCGAAAGCACCATGTAAGTGGCGCCGAAAAGAGTATCCGGACGGGTGGTGTAAACCCTGATTTTGTCATTCTGCCCGCAGACGGAAAAATCCACTTCCGCGCCTGTTGACTTGCCGATCCAGTTTCTCTGCATTTCCTTTATGCCTTCAGACCAGTCGAGTTCGTCAATGTCGCTGAGAAGGCGTTCCGCGTATTCGGTTATTTTGAGCATCCACTGTTTCATGGGCTTGCGAATGACGGGATGGCTGCCGCGTTCGCTCTTGCCGTCAATGACTTCTTCATTGGCAAGTACGGTCCCTAACGCGGGACACCAGTTCACGGGGACTTCGTCAATATAGGCAAGGCCTTTTTTATAGAGCTGGAGGAAAATCCATTGCGTCCATTTGTAATATTTAGGATCGGTAGTGTTTATTTCCCTGTCCCAGTCGTAACTGAAGCCGAGGGCTTTTATCTGGCGGGTGAAAACTTCAATGTTCTTTTTAGTGGTGATTGAGGGATGAGTACCGGTTTCGACGGCATACTGTTCGGCCGGAAGCCCGAAAGCGTCCCAGCCCATCGGATGAAGCACGTTGAAACCGCGCATACGCTTGTAACGGCAGACAATGTCAGTCGCCGTATATCCTTCGGGATGCCCGACATGAAGACCTGCTCCGCTGGGATACGGAAACATATCAAGGACATAATATTTAGGCTTCTCCGAAAAATCCTGAACTTTAAAAGTCTTATTCTTTTCCCAGTAGTCCTGCCACTTCTTCTCTATGGCCTCAAAATCATAATCTCTTCGCTGCATTTTCAAAAACCCTTATTCCTAAAACTAAGTATAACCATTATTTACTTACGATATAATACTTCTGTAAAGATTGCTTTTCAATCACTGCGATGAGTATATTTTCGCCTTCAAGAAACATGGCCCAGCGCAGGGAAAAAATAAATCTTACCACAGAGGGCACGAAGAGACACGGAAAATCCTAATCCGATATTCTCAACACGCTTGAAGCTTTTTACAACAATCAGGAAATGTGGAACACTCATCATTTTTACGGCAATCAGTCATTGACGCTGTTACTCATAAATGACCGGCGTACCCATTTTTCTGTTCAGGTATAAAAACAGCCTGAATCTTTTGGGGGAATGAGAAGAGACTCCCCTGTTTTCAATGCTGTTGTATTCTTTCATAATCGCGTTCTTGTATTCAGATTGAAAGCTGAAAACTATTCCATTACTTATGAACCCCCCGTAAACCGGGATAATTATATTAAAAATCAGATTGGAAATTTTTGCGGTTTTCGAAAATCCGATATCGGTAACTTCATATTCGCGCTTTTCACTGTTCAGCAAATCCCTGCATGTAATACATGCACCTTTCCGATTGACATCGACGACCTCAAATAGTGACGAAAAAGCCCGAACAAGGCCTTTAAGATATTCTTTTTCGAATTCATTTTCGCCTATATCGGCCTCCAGGGCCAGATCAGCGGCGCTTTTTCCATCAGTTTTCAGTTCACAGTTGCTGAAATATATCACCCTCTTAATATCCTCCTCATCGTCAGATATAAAACTTCCGTTTTTGTCGATCAGTCTGAGATATCTTCCCGCTCTCAAAACAGCGGCAGAAGATAAGAATTCAGATACCTTTGAATTCATTTTCTTTCTTGCCGCGGATATCTTCTTATATAATTCCAAGTCCAGCATATTTTACTTTTTCCATTTTTGATAAACTAAATAAAACCCTATAATACACATAGTCTATAAGAGGCGTTTTTGCAATACGGCTCTGGAAAAAGCATTACGGGAATGCTATATGTACTTGAACCCTCCGGAGACTCAAAATGGACAAAGTAATTGTAAAAGAGCTTTATTCTCTTATAAAATCGCGCGAAAAAGATTTCACAGGACTCACACGGCAGATATGGGAAAAACCTGAGCTTGGCTTTGAGGAAAAATTCGCCTGCGCCAGGCAACTTGAACTATTAAAAGAACTCGGGTTCAGCACCGAATCCCCCTACGCCGGTGTTGAAACAGCGTACAAAGCCGTAAAAGGCAGTAAAAAGCCCGTATTCTGTTTTGCCGCCGAATATGACGCGCTCCCGGAATTGGGGCACGGCTGCGGACATAACCTCATCTGCGCCGCCGCCATCGCCGCCGGATGGGCGCTCTGTTCAAAACTTGAGGAAAAAGGCATTGACGGGACAGTCGTAGTCATGGGAACCCCCGGCGAAGAATCAAAAGGCGGGAAAGTCATAATGCTGAAAAACCATGCCCTTGACGGGATTGACGCTGTAATGATGGTACATCCATCCTGGCGCACTACGCCCGATACGGGCAGTACCGCAATACGGCGTTTCGATGTGAACTTCAGCGGCAAGTCAGCCCACGCGGCGGCAGCTCCCGAACTGGGCCTGAACGCTTTGGACGCCGTAGTAATGCTGTTCACCGGCATAAACGCATGGCGTCAACAACTTCCCGAAGCCTCCAGAATACACGGGGTAGTCAGCAATGGAGGAAACCTCCCTAACATCATACCTTCTTCCGCGTCATGCCGCTTTTTTCTGCGTTCGCCGGACGACAGTGTGCTGGATAAAATGGAAGCGCGTTTCATGGATATTGTAAAAGGCGCCGCCCTCATGACCGGGACAGGCTTTGAAGTAAACCCCGTAAATGTGCCGTATAAATCCAGACGCCCCAATCAGGGATTGAACAGGATTTATATGGATGCCGTTTCTGAACTCGGGATGAAACCTGTTTTCCCTCTGCATCCAGGAAGAGGCTCCAGCGACTTCGGTGATTTTTCGCATGCCTGCCCGGGAATACACCCGTATTTCGGGATAGCGGACAGGGAAATAGCCGGACATTCAGTGGCTTTCGCGGAAGCCGCGGGAAGCAATTACGCCATGGAACAAATGCTGAAAGCGGCGGCGGCGATGGCGTCCACCGGATATAATTTCATAAAAGACAAAGAATTCAATCTGGAAGTAATTTCCGGCAAATAAATAAATAAAAGGAAACATTTAAAATGCTGAACAGATTTATTTTACAGGCACTCCTATGCGCGGGGCTGACATTTGCTTCCTTAACACTCAAAGCCGCGGAGGAAATTAATCCGGGGAAATTCACCTACGCGGAAGCAAGTGTCCCGGCACAGATACCGATATGCATGATAGGTGACAGCATAACATGGGCAGGCAACGGCGATTACTGGCGCAAATATATGATAGAAAGGATACCTTCGCTGGCATTCATCGGCACTCATACCGCAGTACTCGGCTACAGTCACGCAGGAGAAGGCGGCAACAGCACGGAAGCTGTATTGAAAAGAATGAAAGACATACCCGATTGCCCCTACTACTCCCTGCATATCGGCACCAATAACAACAGCATCAAAAACGAGGCGGACCTTCAGAAACGCGCCGAATATACCGCCGGAAAAATTCAGGAAATAGTATTGGAACTCTTGAAAAAACAGGGTGTAAAAAAGGTATTTCTGAGTAGTATTTTCCCCTGCCAGACAGATAACCCCCTCAGGGACAAAACAAACGCGGCCACAAATGTAATACTCAGAGAAAAAATGAACAACGGCACATTCCCTAAAGACAAGGTGGTATGGGTAGAATATGAAAAGCCCATAAGGGCAATTGAAAACTGGGGCCCGCTCATAAAACTGCACCCCACCATCGAAGGATATAAAATCCCCGCAAAAATCCTCACGGACAAACTTATAGAGGAATTCAAAATAAGCAATCCGTCACAAAAACCCGTCGCGAAACCAGGCACAGGCGTCCGCGTGGTAAACCTCTGGAGTAAAACTGAAAATTCCACGATTATTCCTATAACAGCCGGATGGTACACTATATCCTTTGACCTGACTGAAATAAGCGGCCCTAACCCGTCAATCATTGTCACGTCCGCCGACAGTTCAGCCAAATTCAAACTTGAACAGACATTCAAAGTTAACTCCTCCGAAAAAGGAAAAAGGGTAACAGTAAAACTCTTCACCGCTTATGAAGGCTATAAATACAGCCGTTCAAAACTCAAAATATCGGCTTCCGACTGCAAAATAGACAAAATACTTTTTGAAAAAAGCCGTCCTTCCGGAAATGCCTCGGAATATGGGGAAGGCAGTTACATAGATACCAAAACAGCCCCTGCCCCCGGAGAACTTATCGAATTTCTCTAAAATATACCCAACGAAAGGTTAATTTTAAAAATGGCCCATCATAATTGCATAAACCGTCCCGACTGGGACCATTATTTCATGGAAATAGCGCAGGTCGTCGCGCGCAGAAGCAACTGTTCACGGCGTCAGGTAGCCGCGGTAATAGTAAAAGACCACAGAATTATCTCCACCGGATACAACGGTACGCCCAGAGGCATAAAAAACTGCTTTGAAGGAGGCTGTCCCCGCTGCAATTCGGACGCTCCTTCGGGCTCAAAACTGGATGAATGCATTTGCAGCCACGGAGAGGAAAATGCCATAGTTCAGGCCGCGTATCATGGAATATCGGTAAAAGACGCCACGCTCTATACGACATTCAGCCCATGCCTCCTCTGCGCTAAAATGATAATCAATTCAGGCATTATTGAAGTCATCTATCAGGAACGCTACACCATTGACGATGTCTCCAGCAGGCTTTTAAATGAGGCAAAAATAATTCTCAGATCTCTTTCCGGCAATCTGTGATAATAATCCGTGTCCTTTTTACGTTATATTTATGAAATAATCAGAAATATTGGTAATATTTCTGGCATTGAAGTGAAAATTCGCTATTTTATTTAAGTTAAAAATGGTGACTCATGAAAGAACGAAAATTTGAAAGAGGACAGGCGATAACTGAAATGGCCATAGGGCTTGTAGCCATTATGACGGTTTTTCTGGGCCTGCTTTTCGTAGCGGCACTGGGATTGGAAAATATAAGTGCCCTCATGTCGGCACGGGCTGGCGCCGATACAAGTGCCTCCAGCGGTACAGCAGGCGGAGAAAGCGGTTCGGCCATAATCGAATGGTCCAGCGGAAACGATGAATTATATTTCACCGCTGACGACACAATCATAACTGGAACAGAAGAAAGCACCGCTAATTTTTCATCACAACTTCAGACGACATACTCCGACGCCTCATTTACCCTGGCGGAAACCGTAACAGTGGGAGGGAACAATTATTCATCGGCATTCAGCAGTCTCTCTGACGGCTCTTTGTTTCTCTCGGCAGCTCAACTGACAGGATACCTTTCGAACAATGAAGACCCTCTCGCCTCCCGGGAATTGGATGACCTCAAACAGGCTTTTGCCGCACTCTTGGGAAGACCGGCGGAATTTTCAATAAACGAAAAAGTATATATGCCGTTGGTGACAGAGTGAAAAAGAAACTGCCCTCCCCCTCATCCCGTGTAATATCACTTGACAATGCCGTTAACCTGTCTGTCGCATTGCGGAGAAAAGGCAAAAAAATCGTCGTTACAAACGGCTGTTTCGACATACTCCACCGCGGGCACGCCGAATATCTCTTCAATGCCGCATCCCTTGGTGACGCGCTCTTTGTCCTGCTTAATTCGGATGCTTCCATAAGACAGCTTAAAGGACCTTCCAGGCCGATTATAAACGAAGAAGACAGAGCGTATATGCTCGCCAGTCTCTCTTTCGTTGACGCCGTAATTATTTTCAACGGCGAAAGATGCACTGAACTCTTTGAAAAATTAGCCCCCGACATATACGTTAAGGGCGGTGATTATAATATTGAAAATATTAACGGCGAAGAAAAACAGGCATTGATAAAAGCGAATTCTCTTATACGTTTTATACCGTTTATAAAAGATTTTTCCACAACTCGGATAATAAACAAATTATCAGAAAAGCCGACAGGTCAATGAATGAAAAATTTTCTCGAAGAAATATTTGGAAGTTCTAAAAAAAGAAAAAAAGGAATAGATAAAATGAGCCTTACGCAACTTGAGACGAGTTTATTTGAGTCCGTTGAATTCTGCCTCGCCCTCCTTGGAACAATTCCCGTACCTATATGCATTGTCGGCAAATCAAATAAAATCGTACCGCTCAATACAGTCAAACTGACCTGCCCCGATAAAATACAGCAGATTTGCTGCGCTCATAATGAAAAAACAGGTGCATGGGAATTTGAAACAGATACTAACTGCATACTCTGCAAGGTAATAGAAGAATGCAGGACAACAAAGCAGAAAGTTATAAAAAAAGGCCCATGGCGGGCATTGACGGGACATACTCCCAGAGAATTCATCATCGTTGTCCACGCTATATACACTAAAATCAAGGATGATGAATTTGTGCTTGTCGGAATTGAAGACCTCACGGAAGTGGAACAGCTCAAGGGACTGCTGCCAATATGTATGGTCTGCAATAAAATCCATGACTGCAAATCACAGAAATGGGTAAGGATTGATGAATACGTCACAGACCGCAGTCCGGCAAAATTCTCTCACGGCCTCTGCCCGGAATGTTCAAAACACATGATGAGCAATATCGAACGCTGAATTTTACCAGGCTCATTAGAGCTGAAATAAACTCTTTAATCACGGGAAAATGCCGACAATTGAACAGACACTGAACTACGAGTTCAAAAACAAGGACCTCCTTAAAGAGGCCCTTACACACCGTTCATATTCCTCCGAAAAAGGATTGAATTATGACAATCAGCGTCTGGAGTTCCTCGGAGATTCGGTGCTCCAAATCATACTCACCGAATATCTCTATCTCCGCTATCCGTCAGCCCCCGAAGGACATCTCACTAAAATGAGGTCTGCCCTCGTCCAGCAGAACGCTTTGGCCAACCTGGCGGAAAAACTCGGCCTCCATCAGCATATAGTTATGGGAAAAGGCGAAATTGATTCCGGCGGCAATCACAGGGATTCCACTCTCTCAGACGCTTTTGAGGCGCTCATCGGAGCTTTTTACCTTGACGCAGGCATCGAAAAAGTGAAGGATTTCCTCCTGCCTCTTACAGAAAAAAATTACCCTGCTCCATCCGATATGCTTCATTCCATCAACCCGAAAGGGGCCCTGCAGGAATACACACAGAAAAACATCGGGGCCGCGCCTTATTACAAAACAGTGGAAGTCAGCGGCCCTGACCATGAGCCCCTTTATAAAGTTACCGTATCGGTAAAGAACAAAATCATAGGCGAAGGCGAGGCGTCAAAACGCAAAACAGCCGAAAGCGAAGCCGCCAGAAATGGCCTCATTTTCATAGAAAATAACAACGAAACCATTGAATAGGCGAATAATATGCAAAACTCATACCTCCTTGAATATCCGGCAAAAATAATATTCGGGTGCGGGAAACTCGCGGAACTTCCGGCAAATATCCCGCCAGGTTCCAGAATACTGTTAGTTACCGGAAACCACGCGGTTAAAAGCGGATTACAAAAACAGCTCATTGAACTGCTCGGAAACTTTACCGTAATACCATTCTCCGGCATCGCGCCCGAGCCTCCGCTGGAAGACGCGGACAGGCTTATAGAATTGGGAAGAAAAGAAAAAATTTCAGCTGTAATAGCTGTCGGCGGCGGAAGCGTCATAGATACGGCAAAAACAGCGGCATGCATCATTCCGGCAAAAGGCTGGACGGCCGATTACTTTTCGGGCAGAGAAAAAATCACCGGAAAAGGGCTCTTTATGGCGGCCCTCCCGACAACGGCAGGAACGGGTACGGAAATAACAAGAAATGCGGTACTGACTGACGCCGCTTCAAAAATTAAAAAATCCATCAGGCACTCTTCAATGATACCGGACCTGGCACTGATAGATCCGGCCCTTACGGTGTCAGCTTCTCCCGCGCTTACAGCTGCCAGCGGCATGGACGCTTTCACGCAGGCTGTGGAATCATTTATTTCAAGTGAAGCTAACTCCGTTTCAAAATCACTCGCGAAATCATCGGTATCTCTGATTTACGGAAGCCTCGCTGGAACATGCAGGTCTCCTGATAATCTGGAACTTCGCGGCAGAGTGGCTGAAGGAAGCCTGCTTTCGGCAATGGCTTTTTCACAGAGCGGGCTCGGTGCAGTACATGGTCTGGCGCATCCCATAGGCTCATTGCTGAAAGTGCCGCACGGAATATGCTGCGCCATACTGCTTGTGCCGATACTCAAATGGAATCTTCCCGCATGCGGGAGCGAATTCAGTGAACTGGCAGAAGCCTGTGGCGGAAAGAGCGCGGAAGACTTCATCGGAAAAGTTTCAGCGCTCTGTTCTGACTTGGGAATAGCGCCTGATTTCTCGCTGTTCGGCCTTTCGCCTGAACATTATCCCTTTATTATTCAGAATTGCCGGAGCAACAGCATGAAGTGCAATCCCCGCCAGATGAGCGACAATGACATTGAAAACATCCTCAAAGGACTTTGAAATACATTATGCAGAAGAGCGATAAAATACCGCCTTCGATATCAGAGGAAATTTCCCGTCTGTCCTCAATCGTGGAAAAAATTTTCAAAGGGGATTATTCAAGCGCCGCTTTTACTTCTTCCCACCCCCAGATCACCGCTGAAACAGCCAGACTGTCATCCGCCATCGAAAAAATGACCATGAAAATGCAGGCCGAAGAAATACGCCTGAAAGAAACGGTAGAAGAACTGAGTCGGCTCAATAACAAGCTCAAAAGAAATATATTGAAAACCGTAATCACAATAGCGAAAACTGTCAGTGCGAGGGACAGCTACACGGGAGACCACGCCCAGAGAGTGTCACATTACTCGGCACGCCTGGCCAGACGGCTTGGACTCCCTGAAGAAGACGTCGAGAATATCAAAATAGGCGCAAGGCTTCATGATATAGGCAAAATAGGCTTCAGTGACAGGCTTTTCAATAACATGGGGACAGAACTCCCTCCTGAATTCGCCGCGGAAGTAAGAAAGCATCCCCAGATAGGGGTTTCAATGCTAAAAGAACTGGATCTTCCGGCCCCCGTTCTGGATTATATTCTCTATCACCACGAGCGCATAAACGGCAAAGGTTATCCGAAAGGGCTGAAAGGAAAAGAGATACCTCTCGGCGCTCAAATCATAGGCATAGCCGATTCTTTTGACGCGATTACCACAATACGCAATTACCAGAATGCGCAAAGCAGGGACGAGGCTTTTGATATACTGATGAACCTGTCCGGGAGCGGCTTTGACAAACTTTTAGTAGAAGCCTTCATCCGGGAAATCACAGAAAACGGAATGCCCATCCACACGGAATAAAAACAAACATTTTGCCGGGCTATAATGTTTGAACGCTTTTCCGTTCTAAAATTTTATATGGAGTAAAAACTTCGGACGGCGTTTCGCCGGGACGATACCATTCTTTCGAATTTAAAAGATGAATTAACGCCAATTCTCCGCATTGTTGAAATCCGACATCGA
>MHBF01000016.1:28310-71951 GCA_001803225.1 Lentisphaerae bacterium GWF2_44_16
GCGGCGATAACAATTGACTGCCCGGATAATTACTGTAACCCATTATTGAGATCTGTTGCGGAATTTTCATATTAAGTTCTTTCAATGCCTGGTAAACCCGCATGGCAACCCTGTCAGAATGACACATAATCGCCGTTGGAGGCAATGGCCCGAGTTGCAGTTCCCGTACGGTCCGGATAATGCTTTCCGGTGCTTTGTCTATATGCTTTATCAACAGCGGACTTTCCTCAAGGTCATTATAACGGTAAAATTCCAAAAGCTCCTGAAGCAAAAAGCCGCGCATTCTGCTAGTGTCTTCATTGGGAAGCTTCAGAAAAATCGATGCGATCCTGCGGTGTCCAAACTTTGCCAAATAGCGCAAACCATCACCGAAGGCTGCCCTTTCATCTGTGCGAAGCACTGCAAAAGAGGTTTGAGCGGAGTCGGTCGGCCCTCCGTGCGGTATTACGACTGGCATTGGAAGAGATTTCAAGCGGCTTATGGTTTCTTCTTCCGGCAAAGCGCGTCCGGTTTCCAAAATTATTCCACTTATACTGTGAGACTGCATCATTTCCTTATAATCATTCATCGACAGGCTGTTCAAGAGGCTGGTCGAACATTTTTCCAGTGTAACAGCATTTTCCCAGGCGGATTTTTCGATACCTTCAACGATATAACGGCTTGGTGATTCTATATTTTCAGTGCCGTCTGGCAGCAGGAGGAGAAAAGTACGCCGGTTTGAGGGTTGGGCAACAAACGTTCCTTTACCATGAATCCGTTCAACAAGGCCCTCCGCTTCCAATTGGGCCAAAGCACTGCGAAGCGTTACATGTCCGATACTGAGTCGTTTGGCAAGCTCCACTTCCCGCGGCAGTTTGCTGCCGGGATAAAGCTGGCCGCCAAGAATTTCCCGTTTCAAATACTCATAGATCTGATCTTTTTTATATTCTATCGTCATATATCAACTCCCTTATTCACAGCTTCAAACAAGCTTGATATGTTTTTATGAGTTTCCATTGAATATATGGCATAATATCGTTTTTTCCAACTTTCAGGAATATTCCCAACAAAAAAGAAACTGGAAAAATCAGAGTATCACAAAGTCTTTTAAACTTGGGCTGAATACAGAGATTTTTGAGGACTTTTTATCAATCTGCTATTGACAACACCTTAAAGATACCCTATAATAGAAACACACGGAAACTTATGGGAACATATTTTGTTTACAGGAAATATAAATTATGAATCATACAAAAATAGTTTTGGTCGGTGCAAGTATGCGTATAAAGGCATTTGTTTATGCGCTATTGAAAGATTATGCGGACACCCATGAATTATGCGCCGTCATGGATGTGGATGATGGCAAAATGCGGGGCTTCAACGAAACATTGAAAATTGATTTGCCACGATATACTGATTTTGAAAAAATGTGTGATGAAATCAGACCGGATTTAGTATTGATTTCAACGGTGGATTATTTTCACAGGGATTATATTCTCAAATCGCTTGACCGGAAAATATCATGTATTTCGGAAAAACCCCTTTGCGTCAATATTGAGCAGTGCAGGGACATCCTGGCGGCGCAAAAACGCAATCCCGAAGTATTTGCCGCTACTTCTCATAATGCCCGTTACCATGTGGCGGCCCGCGCCGTCAAACGCCTGCTGGATGAAGATGCCATTGGAAAAGTTAACAGCGTCCACTATGCGGAGATGCTTGACCTTGAGCATGGGGCCAGTTATTTCAGACGCTGGAATCGGGTAAAAAAACTTTCCGGCGGATTGCAGATTCATAAATCTTCCCATCATTTTGACAAACTCAACTGGTGGCTCAATTCCCGCGTCGCCAGCCTCACTGCAAGCGGAGGATTGAAAGTTTATGGCAGTAACGCTTCGCCGTTCCATGGGGAAAACTGCTCTTCCTGCCCACATACGTCCCGTTGCCGTTTCGCTGTGGATTATAAGAAAGATACCTGCATTGATTTCAGTATCTTTACGAAATACCGCGCTGAAAATTCCTATATTCCGGACAAATGCGTTTTCTCGCCTGAAATCGATATTGAGGATTTTCTCAGTGTCGGCCTTAATTATGAAAACGGCGTCTGCGTCAATTACACGCTGGCGGCCCATTGCAACTATGAAGGGGAAGACATAATATTCGAGGGAGAAAGAGGCCGTATCGAAATGAAACGCCGCATTTACAGGGAAGAAAAAGCATTGAGAAAAGACTCCGTCAAGGTTTATCATTTTAAGAATTCAGAACCTGAAAACATTGAATTTGCGTCGGAAACAGGCGGCCACGGCGGAGCGGATGCGCGATTGTTTGAAGACCTTTTCGGCAATAAAAAATCAGGACGTCTTGCGACATTGCAGGATGGCGTCCAAGCGGTATTAATCGGCATTGCTGTCAATGAAGCCCTGAAAACCGGGAGTAAAATCAATGTGCAATCACTCTTATAAAGGCATCACCCTTGACGGACAGGCAATAGAAATTACCGTCCACGATGATAAAATCAGAAGTATCAAAGATATCAGGACAGAACCCGGGCTTTCCTATATTCTGCCGCCTTTGGTCGATTTGCAACAGAATGGAGCGCTGGGTACAGCTTTCAATGAACTTAACCACACGGCGCCGGAGCAGTTGCGCAAGATTGGCGATCATCTTATCCGCAATGGTGTCGGGCGGGTACTTGCCACTATTACCACTTGTCCTTATGTCCGGCTTGAACAAGCAGTGAAGGCATTTGACCGGGCATTATCCGCGGATGCGGAACTCAGCGCTTTATTTCCCGGCATTTTCCATGAGGGGGTATTTATTTCCCCGGAAGAAGGCTGGCGGGGTGGGCATCTGCCCGAGTTTATTCGACCGCCGGACTGGGATGCGTTTCAACATCTTGATGAATTAAGCGGAGGCCGGATAAAAATGCTCAATATTGCTCCGGAAGGACCGGGAGCCTTGGATTTTATAGAAAAAGCCGTCTCGGCAGGAAAAAAGGTCTCCCTGGGACACTGCCGTCCTGATACGGCAATCATCCGTGAAGCTGTCAGGCGCGGCGCCTCCATGGTTACCCATTTCGCCAATGGGGCGGCTGTGCATATTCACCGATTTAAGAATCCTTTCTGGGAATTTCTTAACAACGATGCTTTAACCCTCGGCCTGGTCGGGGACGGCTTTCACTTGCCGCCGGAAACCGTTCAAACCGCATTGAAAATCAAGGGAATGCCGCGTTGTTTCATGGTTTCGGACGCAAACGCTAATTCAGGTTCTCCGCCGGGCCGTTACCGGCGCAA
The DNA here is from genome assembly GCA_001803225.1 of Lentisphaerae bacterium GWF2_44_16. Classification (GTDB taxonomy): domain Bacteria; phylum Verrucomicrobiota; class Lentisphaeria; order Victivallales; family GWF2-45-14; genus GWF2-44-16. Next base: position 31,580 of record MHBF01000016.1, read on the forward strand.
CGGCGGCTGTGACTGCATTATAGAGCCAAACGGCTTTGTCCATCTGGATAACGACCAACTGCTGGCAGGAGCATGGTTTCAAAACAACCGGAGCGTGGAATTCCTTGTGAATAAAGTCGGCCTGAAATTCCGTGACGCATGGCGTTTATGCAGCGAAATCCCCGCGCAAATTATGGGAATAAAACTGACGGAATTCAAGGCTGGCGAGGAAGCAAGTTTCGTAGTTGCGGACTGGAATGACAGTCATCTGAAAATAAAACAATCAGTATTTTGCGGAAAGAAATATTTATGAGATATCCTTTTGAAATACACATGAAAAAATAGCGCAAAGACTATAATATTAAGTAAACACAACAATTCACAACAGGTAAGAAATGGCAAACAGGAAAACTCTCAGATTAACTGAAGAAAACTTTAAAAGACCTAAGTCATTTAGGATTCTTTTTTTTACACTGACTGAATTGCTGATTGTTATATCAATCATAATCATTCTTACAGCAATCCTGCTCCCTGCGCTGAATAAGGCAAGGCAAAGCGTTTACGGGATTGATTGCACATCAAAACTGAAACAGATTGGCGTTGCAAATTATAATTATGCTTCCGATAACTTGGAATATTTCATGCCGGTAGTTTACTCTGACAGTGTTACAGGAGAATATAAATTCTGGTATGTGCAATTTATTCTTTACAAATATTTATCAGCTAAAAGTTTTTATTGTCTTGGAAATAAAATCAATCTCGAAGTTTCAAACTCAGGAGAGCCTCTCACTGGATATGCGGATTATGATGAGCTGAAAAAAGAAAGACGCACCCTGCAAGGTAATCATAGATTAGCTGGTTTCTTTTACAGCAATGGAACATCTCTTACGGAAGGTAGCAAAATAACCAGGGTAATGAAGACATCATTGGCAGTATCGCATAGTTGTAGCGCTTGGACCGCTGGTTCTCCCGGCCGTTATGGTTATGTAGCTCCTTCCTATATTAAATATTATGACCAGTTCGATGACAATATGGACCGCTATAACCGTCCGGTCCACGGGAAAAACTGGAATTTACTCTGCGTTGACGGACATGTGGCTTCTGTTAATTGCCAAGACTATAAAACAAAATACATGATTTCAGATATACCATCAAACAATTGATTTTCATGAGATAAGACAGTGGAATACCGTATGGATTTTACCGAAACAAAGTAAAAATCAAAGTGTGGAAAAAGAATCATATTATTATATCAATTAAAATACCAGGAAGGTACTGAAAAATGAAAAAAATCTGTAGTCTTTTATGTTCGGCATTGACGTTAGCCGCATTCAGCGGCGATATCATCCCCCAAAGAAATTACGACTTTAACGAGCTATATCCTCTCAGGAAGGTGGCGGGACGCTATGGCTGGCTCACTGGGATTGACGTGCAAAATCCGGGACAAATAATAATGTTCCAACTTGGACTCTCAGACGAACTGGCCATGTTCAGCGTGGAGCCCGATGGAAACCAAAATTCCAATCTCAAAGGACAAGAATATCTGAAACGCCGCCTTGAGCTTTTTCAAAAAGGAAAATTACCGTTGTCCGCTCCCAATCGTCCATTTTATCTGGACAATAATATTCAACCGCCAAGTCAAAAGAAAATCGAAGCAATTGCTCAGTTTGATAATTTTCTAGGGTGGAGGCCCTTCAATGAATGGGGAACTGGTTTTATACGCATGTTGTCTGCAGCTACCTCGCAGAGTAAAGTAAACACCACCGCAGGAAAAAAACAAGCCGAACGCGGAAAGGAATTGTTTAAGGATTTCAAACTGCCGGTGACCAGTCGAGAAGAGTTTGAACAGGCGGCGCGATTTGCCTGGAATCAGATCAACGGGCCTTTCAACTTCGAAACCTATGTGCTGGACGGTTCACATTATTGGGCCAAAGCATGGCCGGGCGGCTGGAATAAAATCCGTGCGATCATTACTGAAAACCGCGTGCCCTACCGAAGCAACGTTATTATGCAGGCAATTACCAGAGGAGCTGCAAGAATGTGGGGCGTCCCGTTCGGTTATCTTTCCGCTTACGACTGGTATGCCAGAATAAGCTCCCCCATATATGATCACATGCAGAAACCACGCTTGAATTACCAGAATCAACAGGGAATACTCAAGATAAATCCTAACCTCTATCGGAGAATATGGTACTATGAGATCATGGGAAACGCCGCAATTATTGCCGATGAATCAGACCATGCACGTTTCAGCGACCCGGGCGCAAACGGTCAGTACCGATTTAACTGGTACGGGGAACTCTGCGAAGAAATCAGGGATTTTGTCAAAAACAATCCGAACTTGGGAGTTTCCTATAATCCGATAGCATTAGGGCTCAGTTGGCACAATGGAGTTGTCTACAAAGGGGACAAAGCTTTTGGACTCTTCGATTACAATTATGGGGAGCATATGTCTCGCGAACTTCTTCACCGGGTTATATATCAGTATTCCGAAAAAAAGGAACACATGGACGAACTGGGGCCTACCCCTTATGGAGATATTTTCGATGTACTCCGTTTAGATACACCGCGCGGACCATTGCCGGAAAAGCTGTTGGAAAATTACAAAGTACTCTTCCTTGTAGGCGAACAGAACTTCACGTCTGAAATGATAAAAAGTCTAGAGGAATATGTAAAAAAGGGCGGCACACTTATCATCAACAGCGCTCAATTGAAAGGACAGATGAAAGCTGATTTTTTAGGCGTTGATATCAGCGGCAATCCTGGTAAAACCGATACAATTATATCTGAAGTAAACGGCAAAGTCCTCAAATCCGGCAAGTTCACTTATTCTGCCTTAAAACCCCTCCCTGATACCGTTACATTATATAAAGTTGCCAACGGTCCCCCGTTAGTCACCCGCAAACAGTACGGCAAAGGTTTTGTAATCTGCATAGGAGCTCATTGGATGCTGGAGGATAAGAGCTTTATTGAAGATAATTATGTCCGTCGCACCATGATACCGTTGGCTGGCGACTTACTGCAGAATATTCTGTCATCACTTCTTCCTTTCCGTATAGAGGGCAAAGACGTTGAAAAACAGATTCTATATCAGGTAAACCGTAAAGGTCGCGGTTGGGTGGTATCACTATACAACAACGATGGTCGTAGCAACAGTAGTAAAGCTTATCACGGTTACATGGGACCGGATATAGAAGATATCAATAAAACGATAAACCTGCGTTTGAGCGTGGACCCAAGCCTGAAATTCGCGACAGAGCTGCTCAACCATGAGAGATGTTACTTTTCCGGGACACAAGGAAAACAATATCTCGAATTCACGTTGGCCCCGGGCAACATAAAAATAGTTGAATTGCTGCCTGAACCTATTGCCGACCCTGTAATAACTGAAAAGGTTAACCTGGCCTTGAATAAAACAGTAACGGCATCTTCGTTTACTCCGGGATATGAACCTGAAAAAGCAATTGATGGCAACTGTGACTTTACCGCCGCCTGGTGGAGTAGCGATTCCTGTCCCCAATGGCTCACGGTTGATTTAGGAAAAGTCGAGACCATTAACTCAATCCATACCGTCGTAGCTTGGTCGGAAGATAACAACATTTTTCCTCGTATCAGCCAATACACCGTGGAGGCAAGTGAAGACGCTCAGAACTGGAAGACTGTCGTCAATGAAAGTAAAAATATTCAACCGGATACCAAACGTGGCTTACACCGTTATTTTGAACCATTGCAAGCGCGTTACTTAAAATTAAATCTGACTTTTAATTCCTCCCGTCAAGGAGCACAAGTAGTAGAATTCAAGGTGTATGGCGAGGCTACTCATCAGGTTACAATACCGTGGAAAACAGATCCATCTAAAGCTCTCTTCCCACCGGAAACGACCAAAATGCGTACCAAAACCTGCCTGTCAGACCGCTCAGTCGAAATGATTTCGGCAAAACAAGATGAAAAATCCCTTGCTTATGATAAAGAATGTTATAGCGGCAACCCGTTGAAAATTCGCGGCCGCCAGTTCAAAAAAGGATTGGGTTCTCATGCAAAATCAGAAATCATTTATCGATTGGAACCTAAGGATAATTGGAAACTGTTTACCGCCTACGTTGGGATTGATGATAATTCAGCGCCAGTCGGTAGTGTTGAATTTCTAGTCTATGTGGATAACAAAATTGCGGCAAGGACCGGCAAACTGACAATGAAAAATCACGCTGTTCCCATTTGGGCAGATATCAAAAATGCCAAAGAACTGAAACTTGTCATAGACGATTGTAATGACGGTATCAACGGGGACATTGCTGACTGGGCCGATGCATGTCTCAGAAAATAACTGATTACAGTATCTAAACCAAAGGAAACGGACTATTCAGAATTTTAGAAGTGAATGTTGAATATGCTGAGGAAACTCAGAACTCGATTTTTTTCTTGTTGTACTCTTCGAGCTCTTTTCTGCGTCTTTCCTCTTTAATGCGCTGATTTTCCTTAATCATCAGAGACTTTGCTTCCTCTTTTATTCTGGGGTTTTCCTTGATAAGGCTGAACTCGGTGTAAGCAGTGCGTTCAGTGTTTATTTTTATAATTACAGTGCCCAGAGTAACTTTGCCGGTCCAGTGGAAAGCCTGCTCAAGAGGTATCTGTACGGCATTTTTCTTGTGTTCATCTTCCGAAACGACCTCTCCCGTCTGCTCTGCCGCATCGACATCAACCTCCTTGCGGTTTTTCTCCATTTCCTCTTTCAGCTTCTTCTGTTCATCCGTCAGCCCGTAGCGTTCATTGAAAAGAGATGTAAGCCTCTGCATGGCCGTGTTGGAAACCAGCCTGAAATTAATTTCGACTTTATAAAAAAGTCCGGAAACAAAATAGAGGACAACTTTAGAAATAGGGCCTTTGCTGTATTCAAGAATAATTGAGTCGGGAGTAATTTTCTTTGAATATTCATCTTCTCCGGGTGAAGAACTTTTATCGCCTGAAGAAAAACTGTTCTCAGTGGAAAGAAGCATTTCAATTTCATCTTTTGTCATTCCCCAAAGGGCCATCTTATAGCCCTGGTCCGCGTCAATACCGGCGCATGTGTTCGATATTTCAAGTATTCTTTTATCAATTTTCTGTTTGAGTTCCTCATAAGGGCTTTTTGCGGGTTCTGTTGTTTTTGCCGCGGGAGCTGTTTCAGGAGTGTTTTCGGCGATTTTGGCAGCTGGCGCGTCCTCGGCAGGGGCCTGCGCCGCTGCAATCTTCTGTTCAGGGGCTTTGGCTTCAGCAAGCTTTTTGATATCATCAGCATCCACAATGCTGGACATGTAAATCTCCGCGACTTTTCCAGGTGAGCGCCATTCCTTATATACAAATATATAACCGAGCTCCTCATTTCTCTTTAGCTGCTTTTCCTTCAGCTCTTTGTAAATCTCCGTCAGCCTTGCGCTTTTTTCGCTGAGATATCCACTGAACATATTGTCAATGAATTCTTTTTTTCTCTGTTGATTATAGACCTTATCGAACTTTACCCTTGAGTCGGGAAGGAGATCAAATATTGGGATAAACTGTTCACCTACCTTTATACTGTTACCGCCATAGGTATAGAATATGCCGTCAACTGAATAGGTTTTCGTTCCCTGCTGAAAACGCACGGAAACATTATCCATTACATTGTGCATCGCGAATTTTTTTTCGGCAACGGCTTGGGCTTTTTTTATTATCTGTTTGGTTGTTTCAGGATACTTTTTAGCGATGATAGCCCTAGCTTCATCGGCCAGCTCCTGAACTGAACGAGTATCTGGTTTTTCCTTCGGCTCCAGAACAAAATCCTTTGACAGTTCCTTCAAAATTGCTTTTTTCACTTCTGGATCAGCTATATTGACACCCGAACTCCTGATTTTCTGTATTATACCGCATATTTTCTTGAAACGTGTATCCGAAGATTCCGGATTCTTTGAAAAAAGGGCAGGCACAGAACCCCCTGTCAGTATAAATGCGGAAAATACCGTCAATAAAAATTTGCTATTCTTTTTCATTAAGCCTAATTTATTTCCCGCCTGAAAAGCCTTGAAGCAGGACAGACAGGCAGTGTCGTTATTTGTAACTGTAACCGTAACAAATAGTGTATTAAGATAGCGGAATATGTCCACATGTCAATAATTATAAGCGTGTTATTTTAATGAAAAAAGACAAAGTCAATTCTTATATATGCAGCATAAACGCGGACGCGGCCGCGAAGCTGGAGAAGATATTACAGGAGAGAGGCTGGGAGATGAACTCCCTCCAACACGCTTTCTGGCGGGCCTCCAGAAACAAGACCAGCATAACCGCGTACAAGAGCGGCAAGTTGACCGTGCAAGGCAGAGACACAGGCGAATTCGTAATGTACATACTCGAACCTGAAATACTTGGCACGTTCAAATTTGGATATGAAAATATTGATCCGGAGAGCGGGAAAGAGATAGAATTTTCTCCTCATGCGGGGGTTGACGAAAGCGGAAAGGGAGATTTTTTCGGGCCTCTGGTCATATCGGCTGTTTTCGTGGACAAAGGCATGGAAAACAGTCTGAAAGACGCAGGAGTAAAAGACTCAAAAACAATAAAAAGTGAAAAGAAAATTATTCAGATATCCAAAGATATAAGAACTATAGTAAAAGGAAACTTTTCGGTAATACAAATAGGCCCTGAAGCATACAACCGGCTTTACGGCAGTTTCAGAAATCTGAACAGGCTCCTTGCCTGGGGACATGCCAGGGCCATTGAAAACATCCTCGAAAAGGCACCTCAATGCAACAGGGCCCTCTCCGATAAATTCGGAGACGAAAGACTCATTCAGAACGCGTTGCTCGAAAAAGGCCGTAAGATAAAACTTGAACAGCAGACAAAGGCGGAAAGCGACATCGCGGTCGCCGCCGCATCCATACTGGCCCGCGAAATGTTCCTGAACAGAATGAGAAAACTCAGCCTCGATTATCAGATGGAAATACCGAGGGGCGCCGGAGAGGCTGTTGACAAAGCCGCCGCGGAGCTTGTAGCAAAGTATGGAATCGAAGTCCTAGGAAAAATAGCGAAAACTCATTTCCGCACTGCCTCAAAATTCACAGCCCCCGAAAATGAGCTGCCTCTGGATAGATTCGAGTAAAATTTTTCAGGATTTTCTTTTTAAAACTTGCATTGTCTCTGTTTTTTATCTAATTTACTCGTTTGCTGAAACATAAAATTTTAATAAAAATAATTACTAAGTAAAAAAGGAGTTTATAAAATGAGCAAAATCCACGCGGAACATGTTTTCACATCTGAATCAGTATCAGAAGGGCATCCTGATAAAGTTTGCGATCAGATCTCTGACGCAATGCTTGACGCCTGCCTGGCGCAGGACCCTGAAAGCAGAGTTGCCTGTGAAACACTTGTTACAACAGACCTTATTGTCGTTTCAGGCGAAATCACAACGAAGGCAAAACCGGACTGGGATGCCATAGCCCGGAAAGTTGTCGCGGAAATAGGCTACACCGACAAAAATATCGGTTTTTCAGCAGAAGACTGCAAAGTCATGATGTGCATACACAGCCAGTCACCTGACATTTCACAGGGCGTTACAGCCGGGGCCGGGCTCCACAAGGAACAGGGTGCCGGAGACCAGGGAATGATGTTCGGCTTCGCTTCAAACGAAACAAAAGAACTCATGCCCGCTCCTATAATGTACGCTCACAAGATTGTGGAAGAACTCGCACATCTCCGTAAATCACAGCCTAAAAAATATAAATTTCTCAGGCCTGACGCAAAAAGCCAGGTCTCAATCCGCTACAAAGGCGGAAAGCCTGTCAGAGTTGAAACAATTGTAGTTTCACACCAGCATACGCCCGATATGAAAAGAGAACAGCTCCTGGCGCTTGTAAAAGCAGTCTCCAAAAAAGTTATTCCGGCATCTCTTATGAAAGGCAATATCGCCTATCATGTGAATCCGACCGGCAGCTTTGTTGTAGGCGGTCCCAATGGAGACACCGGACTTACAGGACGCAAAATCATAGTTGACACCTACGGCGGCGTAGGTTCACACGGCGGCGGCGCTTTCTCAGGCAAAGACCCGTCCAAGGTTGACCGTTCCGCCGCTTACATGGGCAGGTATATCGCTAAAAATATAGTAGCCTCCGGTCTCGCCGAAAAATGCGAAGTCCAGCTTGCATACGCCATCGGTATAGCACAGCCACTCAGCATCAACGCAGACACTTACAGCACAGGAATCCTTGAAGACGACGCAATGCTAGAACACATCATACGCGATGTATTCGATATGACCCCGGCCGGCATCATAAAAACCCTCGGTCTCAAAAATCCGTCTAAAAACGGATGGAGTTACAGAAATACGGCAGCATACGGTCACTTCGGGCGCGAAGGTTTCCCATGGGAAAAAACAGACAAGACAGCGCAGCTCAAGAAAGCGTCCGCTAAATATCTTAAAAAGAAATAAGGTGTTTAATGCCCGGAAAAGCTGTTAAGATATTAGCCGCCGGTTCGCCGATACTTGATATTCTCGTAAATGTTGATGACGCGTTTATCCAAAGCATCGGCGGCAGCAAAGGCGGAATGGAACTTGTCAGTTCCGAACGCCTTGAAGATATACTCTCCCGGGTAAAAACCGGAAAGACTAAAGCTCCCGGCGGTTCGGCTGGAAATACCATATTCGGCCTCGCTAAACTTGGCCTGCCTGTTTCCTTTCTCGGAAAGATAGGCAGAGATGAAGACGGCGATTTCTATAAAAACCGCCTTTCTTCCCTGAACGGCGATATATGCAGTTTCAGGTACGCAGACAACATTCATACCGGCCGCTGCCTCAGCCTGGTTACACCAGACTCCGAAAGAACAATGCGGACAGACCTCGGCGCGGCCGCAATGCTCGGCCCCGACGAAATAAATGAAAGCGACTTCTCCGGTATTTCCCATGTCCATGTGGAAGGCTATATGCTTTACGCTGAACCTCTCTGCATGAAAGTACTGAGCGAAGCTAAAAAAGCAGGCGCGACTGTAAGCCTGGACCTCGCGTCGTTTGAGGTAGTGAGAAATAAAAAAAGCATTCTGCCTGAACTCCTGAAAAATTACATTGACATAATTTTTGCGAACGAAGACGAGGCAGGGGAATTCAGCGGCAGTTCCTCCCCTGAAGAAGCGTTGAAACTTCTCTCGGATTACAGCCACACCGTCGCCGTAAAGCTCGGCAAAAAAGGCGCTCTCCTGAAGAGTGGAAATTCCAGCGCCAAAGTAAATGCCGAACTAGTGAAAGCCGTTGATACGACAGGCGCGGGTGATTTGTGGCAGACAGGTTTTCTCTACGGCTTCCTTCAGGGAATGCCGCTTGAAGTCTGTGGAAAAATAGGCTCAATTCTCGGCGCGGAAGTCGTTCAGGTCATGGGAGCTGAAATACCCGATGAAAGATGGAACGCCATATTCGGTAGATTAAAACAAATAAAATAATATAAAAGAGGAAAAAAACTATGGATTACAAGGTTGCTGATATTTCGCTCGCGGATTTCGGGCGCAAGGAAATCGACATCGCTGAAAAGGAAATGCCCGGTCTGATGGCGACAAGGGAAAAATACGGCAAAAAGAAACCGCTGAAGGGCAAAAGGATAATGGGCAGCCTTCACATGACAATCCAGACTGCCGTCCTCATTGAAACCCTCGTGAAGCTCGGCGCCGATGTCCGCTGGTGCAGCTGCAATATATTTTCAACTCAGGACCATGCCGCCGCCGCTATAGCCAAAGCGGGAATACCTGTTTTCGCATGGAAAGGCGAAACTCTTGAAGAATACTGGTGGTGCACTCGTGAAGCGATCACTTTTCCCGGAGGCAAAGGCCCTAATCTGATAGTAGATGACGGCGGAGATTCGACTCTGATGATACACAGAGGCTATGAAGCTGAAAAGAATCCCTCTATTCTCAATAAGAAAGCAACTACCGAAGACGAAATTGAATTGAATAAAATCCTTAAGAAAATTCTCAAGGAAGAACCGGGAAAATGGAAGAAAACCGTTGCTGAATGGGAAGGCGTATCGGAAGAGACAACAACCGGAGTACATCGCCTTTATCAGATGATGGAAGCCGGAGAACTCCTTGTCCCCGCAATCAATGTGAACGATTCTGTTACAAAATCAAAATTTGACAATCTCTACGGATGCCGCGAATCTCTTTCGGACGGTATAAAAAGGGCCACAGACGTAATGGTCGCCGGCAAAGTCGCGGTAGTCTGCGGTTACGGAGATGTGGGAAAAGGTTCAGCCCAATCCCTGAGCGCTTTCGGCGCAAGAGTTATCATAACGGAAATAGATCCGATATGCGCGCTTCAGGCAGCGATGGCAGGCTATCAGGTTACCACACTTGAAGACGCGTTGTCCGAAGGCGATATCTATGTCACCACAACAGGCAATTGCGAAATCATCACCGCCGAACACATGTCAAAAATGAAAGACCAGGCCATAGTATGCAACATAGGCCATTTTGACAATGAAATCCAAGTCGGAAAACTCCAGGCCATTAAAGGAATCAAAAGAATCAACATCAAGCCTCAGGTGGACAAATACGTCTTTCCTGACGGACACGCGATATTCCTTCTCGCCGAAGGCCGCCTCGTGAATCTCGGTTGCGCTACAGGGCATCCCAGCTTTGTTATGAGCAATTCATTCACGAATCAGACCCTCGCGCAAATCGATCTGGTACTTAACCCGAAAAAACCGGGTGTTTACCGTCTTGAAAAGAAACTTGACGAGGAAGTCGCCCGCCTTCACCTTGAAAAACTCGGCATAAAGCTTACAAAACTTTCCAAGAAACAGGCCGACTACATAGGCGTCCCCGTGGACGGCCCCTACAAGCCTGAACATTACAGATATTGAGAAAATGAAGAAATGGGAAACGAAAGTTTCCCTTTTTTTTACATTAGATACCACCATTAATGCAATACGGAAGGGCCGGCGCGGGGACCCGGGCCGGTACCAGTCCAGTCATCACAATGGTCTTCATTGTAATCATCTGGCGTGTATCCGGTAATTAAGGTCGGATTATATGGATCACCATAAATAGGTTGATGACCGATATTGGTTTCCAGCCAGTTTATCCCCTGCTGACGCCATGAAACATCGTTCAACTTGAGAAGCGCCGCATGATAATAGGCAAACCATCCGGAATTCCAATGAGCCGAATATGCAGAACTCATAAGGCCGGGCATATTGTCCAAACTGTCTGTAGTACCCAAAGTCGGCAGGTATTCCGTCAAGAACGCATACCATTTGTAGTCAAACGGGTCAAAGCCGCCCGGATCTTCCAATGCTACAGGTATAAGAGCGGCGCGTTCAAAACAAGGCAGCACCATCCTTGAAGAATTGGGTGTCAAATAAGTGCCGCTGTCCGTCTGTAAACGTCCAAATGGTTTCGCCAAAGCTGACGAAACCACGTCATTAAGCCCTGTCCTCATTTGTTTTTCAGCGCTCTTCAGACGTGCGGCATATGTGTTTATTTTTGTCCCGTAAGCGTCTGAGCCGCCAAAAGCCACACCGCCGCTTTCTCCTTCGGATGAAGGGGCCGCGTCTCCTACATATTTGCCAGCCAGATCAGATCTGCTTTTATCTTCGCCGAGTTCGCTGAGCTTACGCCAGTTGCCGGAGAGGGAAACAGGCGATACACGGGCTGTCATTTTGGAAACCGCGCCATAATATCTGTATTCATCTTTTATCTGGGGATAAAGGTAAACATCCCATGTAGAGGACATATCTCCATAGGAATACCAGTTAGAGCTGTATATCGCCCATGTTATATAAGGTAGCGGATTGAATTTTAAATCGGTATCAGCAGGATTTACCACCATATTTCCATCTGAATCTATTATATAAGGGTTCTGATTGTCAAAATCCGTACGAAGAGGCGTATAGCTTTTGTCAGAAGCGTATGTTGCGAGGACACCATCGTCCTGGGCACTGCTGTAAGGAGATGAACCTGTTGTATAATCTATATTGATGGGAAGATACTCCGATTCTTCTGGAAATGACGTTGTATCAGTAAGCAACTGTATTTCACCCCACCAGTTTGTACTGCTGTAGCTCATTCTCAGAAGATCTCTGATGTAACACCAGTAATTGGCGGTTATAGCGGCATAAATATTTCTGTCTGTCAGGTAACCGATAAAATCAGGCGGATCACTGGTGAGGCTGGGTGCTCCAAAATATTGAGTATTAGGAGCTACGGCAATCCCCTTGGCAGTACTGCCCATCTCGTCATAAGCGAGAATATCTGCAAGCATAGTTATGTATGGAATACGCCAGGAATACGCCAATCTGCCGGCATCCAAGTCGTCCTGAGTCCTTGCTGGAATATATTGATTTAAGACATCGTCACCATATATTCCATCATTAATAACCCGTGCCAGATGATTTGAAAACACTGTGCCGTATTCAGCATTGTAATTCAAGCCGTTATTTTTAGCGGCAAGCTGGGCGGCTCCGAGACCGATAAGCGGCCCTACGAAGGATACTCTCGCCTGCATTTCGGTAAGAAGATCGGAAGATTTTCGCAAATCCGAAAGTTCCTGATAAATTCTAGCCAGGTCTGGATTACTGATATCTTCAACCTGTATGAAATTGGAGGGATATGTGTATACAGGCTGGATATCGCTTATCAGAACGGTACAGGCTTTAATAATGTTCAGTTCGCCTATTATGTTCAAGCTGTATTTCTGCCAATTCGCAGCAGTAAGCGCGGCAGAATCAACGGCATTGAAAGCTTTTATCTTTATCCTTATTATGTTCTGCAGATCAAAAAGAAACACTATCGCAAAGACAAGTATGATCATAGCCAGTACCGAAAGTATAAGCGTCTGACCACTTTCTTGTTTTCTGTCTCTTTCTCTTAGTTTTCTCATAATAACATCACTTTATTCGCTGAGATAAAAACTCTCATAATTCATTACACTTCCAGTTGCCTGAATGTCCACATTTTCACTCTCCGTAAAAGCTCCCCTCATCGGAAAATCCATTGGATAATTATTAAAGCCGACCCTGCTTTCAACCGTATTAACTCCCTCTGCAACATTGATTCCGAGAGATGTATCGCTGTCGTTATTGGCAGTTTCCCAATATTCATATTCAATTTCCCGTACCCCCATTAAGTATTCCTGTATTCTTATATACTCAGCGGCAAACTGGCTCAAGGGATTTTCATCATATCCTCCGTCATTTGTAATCAGATCTCCCGATGCGCCAATGGCGGCAACCCGCGCATTTCTATTGACAAGATAACTCGCGAAACCCACTGAACGGGAACGCGCAGAGGAAAAAGCGGCATAATTCGTAAACATCTGTGCCACTGAGATATAAAAAATCTGAAGGAGGGAAAAAAGGATAAGACAGACAAGCAACATGCACATCACGGCTTCAACGATAGACTGGCCTTTTTCGTTTTTCCGTGATAAAACACTCGCTTTCATTGGAGTTCATCCGCTTTTAAAAGATTAGGAGATTCCATGCGGAAAACAGAAACTGTTTTCCGCATAAGAATAACACTTCGGACAAAGTAGAGGACTCAGCCTCCAGTGCCGGTATCAATACCATCGGCACTCATGCCTTTAAGAACATCAGCCGAACTGGTGCTGATGGCGCTTGAGGCATCTTCAGCTCCGAATGTGGTTGCGACACCCGCGATTATAGTACGTATTCTATCACTGAATACACCCATAACCGTCAAGGCAGCCACTGCGACGATGACGATAATGATAATGTACTCCACTATCGCCTGTCCTTTTGAATTTTTTCTTGTCTTTTTCATAAGATCGCTCCTTGCTTTGGTTAACTTTTTAATATTTTAAGGATACTCCATGCTCACTAGAGAAATCAGCCGCCAGCCATATTCGGTGAAAACGGCCAATAGCAATACCAGTATTACCGCAATCCCCGCGAACATCGCGAGCATTATCGCGTATTCCGTCATCACCTGTCCGCATTCCCTCTTCTTCAATTCTATCATAAATTACTCTCTATGTAAAGTGTTCCGTCATTCAGAAGAGTATTAATTACGATTATTTCTTATCTTTGGCGCTGCCTTTTTTCAGCACGATATTGTTTTTCTCATCCATAATTATTATCTTGGGCACAACTGAAAGGGCATTTTTCTCGGAACACGCGCAGAAAGCCATTATAGTAACGACATCACCGGGATTGCCCTTATGCGCCGCCGCACCGTTAAGGCGGAAAACTTTGGAGCCGGCCTTTCCCGGTATCGCATAAGTCTCCAGCCGTTCGGCATTTGTGGCATTTACCACCAGGATTTTCTCATAGGCCAGTATTCCGGCTTCCTTGAGTATGTTCATATCTATCTCAAGGCTGCCCTCGTAATCCACATCACATGAAGTGAGCCTGGCTTTGTGTATCTTGCTTTTCAACATTAAAATATTCATAATCTCACAGTACTGTTTTGGGATTTCTAAAACAATAAACGTATAAATATATAAATTTATTTCGTTATTCCAAAGAAAATTGCAAAAAAAAGTGAATAAGTTAATGAATCCGCCGCATTCCCGGGCTAAATTAATAATTCTTTCAACAACACTTTTACATTTACTTTGAGGTTCTCCTTAAATGAGCGAGCAGATTAAACATGAATGCGGCATAGCGATGATAAGGCTTCTGAAGCCATGGGACTATTATTACAAAAAATACGGCAACCCGCTTTATGCGCTCAATAAACTTTACCTCCTTATGGAAAAGCAGCATAACCGAGGCCATGACGGAGCAGGCATAGCAAGCATAAAACTTGATGTCGAGCCCGGACGGAAATATATATCTATAGAACGCTCCAACTCAAACAATCCCATTGAAGATATTTTCCAGAAGGTTAACAAGGAAATCAAAAAATCACTGCGAAAAAATCCTGAAAATGCCAAAGACCCTGTCTGGATAAAAAATAACCTGAGATTCTGCGGAGAACTCTTTCTGGGACACCTCCGTTACGGCACTTTCGGTAAAAACAACATCGAAAACTGTCACCCCTTTCTCAGAGAAAACAATTGGATGACAAAGTGTCTTGTCCTGGCGGGAAATTTCAATCTGACCAACGTTGATGAGCTTTTTCAGCTCCTGATAGACATCGGACAGCATCCCAAGGATAAATCAGACACCGTTACGATACTGGAGAAAATCGGTCATTTCCTGGATTACGCGAATGAAGAGCTCTTTCAGAAATTCAAAGCCCAGGGCCACAGTAAAAAAGACATATCGACCCTTATCGCAAAAGAACTGGATATACAGAAGTTTCTGGAAGGCGCATGCAAGAAATGGGACGGAGGCTATGTAATTGCGGGCCTTCTGGGCCATGGAGACGCGTTTGTGCTTCGGGACCCTTCAGGCATACGCCCGGCTTTCTATTTCACAAATGATGAATTCGCCGTTGTCGCCTCAGAACGCCCTGTCATACAAACGGTGTTCAATGTCCCCATCGAAGCCGTACATGAAATAAAACCAGCCCATGCACTGATAATCAGAAAGAATGGAAAAATCGGAGAATATCAGTTTACCAAGGAGAAAAAGAGACTGCCCTGTTCCTTTGAAAGAATCTACTTCTCCCGCGGTACAGACGCGGCAATATACAGGGAAAGAAAGGCCCTTGGGCAATATCTTGCGGCCCCTGTCCTGAAACAGGTAAATTATGACTTCGAAAACACTGTATTCTCTTTTATACCGAACACCGCTGAAACGTGTTTTATGGGCCTGATGGAGGAACTCCACAACCACTGCCACAACATACAGAGAGACAAGATACTGAAACTTACGGGAAAACTGACGGAAGAAAAGCTTGATGAAATCCTGTCCCTGTCCCCGCGTTCCGAGAAAATAGCGGTAAAAGACGTGAAACTGAGAACGTTCATAACCGCGGACAACCATAGGAACGACCTCGTGGCACACGTATATGACATAACCTACGGCTCTCTCAGGCGCAATACGGACAGCCTCGTCGTTGTCGACGATTCCATCGTCAGGGGTACAACGCTCAGGGAAAGCATAATCCGCATCCTTGACAGGCTCGGCCCCCGTGAAATAATACTCCTTTCGTCTGCTCCTCAGATCAGATATCCCGACTGTTACGGCATTGACATGGCTAAACTCGGCAGTTTCGTAGCTTTCGAGGCCGCTGTCAAACTGCTGAAAGAGACAAAACAGGAACATATCCTGGACAATGTCTATAAAAAAGCCAAAGCCGATATGGAAAAGCCCCTGGAAAAAATAAAAAACCATGTGAAAGAGATATACAGGCCGTTCACGGCTATAGAAATATCAAAGAGAATTTCCGAACTGCTGACCCCGCCCGGAATAAACGCCAAAGTAAGCATAATCTATCAGACCATAGAAGACCTTCACAAGGCATGCCCCAATCACATGGGCGACTGGTATTTCACTGGAAATTATCCGACCCCCGGCGGCAACAAGGTGGTAAATCAGTCATTTATAAACTATATCGAAGGCAGGAATCAGCGCGCCTATTGAGAGGCAAATCTATGATTTTTTCATTGTCCGTAATCTGGTCGTCACAGGACATTAACTTAGACAGGGACAGCCAGGAATAAGTTTTTCAAGTTCTGCCGCCGCGTTTTTCAGAGATGGAATTCTTATCAGTGAACATTCAGATGAGTAAAAGAAAAAATAAGAAGCCCGGAATAGCCATAGTGGATCTTTTGCTTGCTTACCCGCCCAAAGGCGGCGCGGGAGTGGACCTTTTTAATAATTTCAGCAGACTTTCACATAAATTCGAGATTAAAATTTTCGGCATCAGATTTACGGAACAGCCTCAAAACGCGTCCCATGACTTTCAAAGAGGCATAATAGAAAAAACACCGCCTCTCGATTATGCAATGATTGACATCATGCCGGACGAAAAACGCGATGACATCGTCAGGAAAATCCATAAGCATGTATCCGAATGGAAGCCCGACCTGGTCTTTGTCGCCGATGGCTGGACACTGAAACCTTACCTCATAAAGGAACTCTCAAGGACCTTCAGCACAATTGTCCGTCTCTATGCCTACGAAATGCTATGTCCCAGAAATAACCAGAAATGGCTCGGAGACCGCAAATGCGCAAATAACGCTCTTGACGACTGCTCCAAATGCCTCGCATGCGCCCGGGAATACGCGGATATTGTGAGAAAAAGCAGAAACGGAGAAAATAATCCCCTGACCTTTGAGGCCTCTCTCGCGGATATATGGCGCGGCGACTATTGCAGAGTCCTCTCCGAAACAGTCAGAAATTCCCACTTCATAGTTTATAATTCAATCACCGCGGATATTCTGAAAAAACACGGATGCCTTTCCGTAACCAGAATCCCGGGGGCCGTGGCCCCGGATGAATTTGCCCCCTCCCCTGAAAAGAATACGGATGGGAAAGGCTTCCACATCGTCGTCTGCGGACGCATGGATGACAGGGCAAAGGGCGCCTCCGTCGCCATTGAAGCCGGCCGTATCCTGAAAGCAAAAGGCTTTGATATAAGAATGACGGTAACTTCACAGAAAAAGCATGATTACGAGTGGCTGAACGAAACCGGCTGGCTCCCTCAGACGGAAATCATAAAGCTCCTGAACAGCGCGGATTGCGCTCTGGTGCCGTCGCTCTGGGAAGAGGCCTTCGGCATGACATGGGTTGAGGCGATGTCAATGAAAGTCCCGGTAATCGCAGGCAGAACGGGGGGGCCCGCTGAATATATTCAGGACACCATAAACGGGCTTCTCGCGGAACCCGGTTCCGCCGAAGATTTCGCGGAGAAGATTTCACTTCTTTACAACAGTTACCCGCTTCGTGAAAAACTTTCCGAAAACGGCAGAAAATTTGTCGAAAAATATTTCACCTGGGACATAAGCGCCGATATGCTCGAAGAACTTATCCGCAAAATCATTTCTGAAAACGGGGGTCGGAAAAATCAGAGTATGGATTGATTACTTTTATTCTGCCGTCATTCCAAATTTTCAGCGCGCGCTCCGTCATTTCAGAAGCGTAAGTGTCCGAAGAAATGACCACGGCTTTTATTCCGTAATCCTTATACCGCTCAGATTTCAGCACCGTTATTCCGTCGATTTCTCCGAAATCAGGATCGTCATCCAGAATGAGTTTCGGCAGGACGAGATCATTTTCCCTGAGCTTCGCGATGAGCCATTTCGTGTGATTTCCGGCCCCGAAAAGAACGGTATCAGGCTGTTCCGATATCTGTTTACGCCAGAAGGAAAGAATATGCGCCGTCATCTGGACAGTTTTCTCTTTTTCCGCTTTCCCCAGAAGTTCAAGACGCTTCATAGTGTCTTCAGAACTCCGCAGGTTTTCAATCATCACTCTTTTTTCCGGAGGCCATGAAAGTATTCGCGACAAATTTTTTCCATCTCTGAGAAATGAAGCGTTACGGTTGAAAAGAACAAAGGAATAAGGAAACAGTTTTCCGCTGTTTTCCTTCTTTCCGCAATACATGCAGCCGGGATTGAAAATCCATCCGTCAATCAGTTCCCTGAAATCAGGAGGCGGAAAAGCATCGGCTTCGAAAATGACAACCCAGTCCGTGAAATCAAGCTTCTCAAGCGCCGTCTTAATTTCTTCATCATGAATTGAAGCCGCAATTACCGCCTTATCAAACTGTTTCAATTCTGTTGAAAAATCAATTGCTCCGTCTTTATTATTCAGTACAATCGCTTCAACTTTTCTCGGATAGAGGCTCCTGTTTGCGCAGGCAACCCGCTTGCTGTTGTCCCCTGACGGAAGATACCATTCGGACGAATAATCGCACTCAAGTTTATTTTCATTGTAATTTTCAACGGGAAAAATCTTAACCCTTCCACTTTTGAGCTTGGGGCTTCCGATAGCTTTGAGTTTCTCATAGATCATCGGCGAAACCACGTCCGTCTCCAGATTTGCCTCAACTCTGGGCACATTGAGAACGGCGCTGCAATATTCACACCAATTAAGCTGTTCACCAAAATCTTCGGGCCTGCGCTTCCACCAGCCTTTTTCAATGGGCCAGCCGCCCGGCCCCTCAAAAAGCATGTCCAGCGCCGCGGCAACCTCACAGAAAAAACAGCCCTTGGGTGTAATGCTCGCGCTCCAGATATTCTGCGCCCAACAGTTATCCCGCATTTTTATCCACTTATCATCCGGTATTCCGAGTTCTTTTCTGGTAACAAGCAGCGTCTGATGAAGTCCCGAATGCGAATGGTCATTTATCAGCTGAAACGGAAAAACCTCCTGTATCAGCTCAAAGTGTTTATAGTAACCATTGCCCAGCGAAGACCAGAGACCGCGCTTGTTCTTTATATTCTGCATATCGTTTTCGATAAGATACTGGCTGAAATTCCTTATGGGCTTCAAGGCATTGGCATATTTGCGCCCGCTTTCGATTCTTGACGCGTAATAGCCGACAATCTTCTCAAACTGCGGATGAATTGTGGGCTCGCCTCCCATAATGCCAAGCATGCCGGGAAAATCCTCCATCGAATCGACTGCCTTCACAAAAGTCTCATAGTCCATAAAAAAAGGCTTTTTGAAATGTCCGCAGAAACGGGTACAGTTCGAGCAACTGTGCGCACACGCGTTCGTCACCTCGACCTGAATGATTTTCATTTTGTAAATGGGCTTCATAATGAATGCGTCACTGTTTTTTTTCCGGTTGCTTAGGAGGGGCTTTTTTAAGTATCACGGCATATTCATCCACGCGCATGGTCATTCCAGTCAGCATCGCCATATAATTCAGCACGTCATAGAGAGGAATATTTGTAAGGGCCAGGGTAACAAGAATTTTATTTTTTTTATCTTCCGGCGACTGCGCCACGACAATATTGACCTTCTGTCCGTCTCCGCTTAATTTTGCCGACAATTCGGAAAGATATTTCACGACACTCACAATGTCGGCATCCTCAAAATTCACTTCGGGCACAATGATTTTCCTGAGCTTTTCCTCCATCGTCCGCTGCTTTTCCGTCATATATGGCCCCGCGTGTTTGTTCTGGGCGAATAGGGGTGATAATGTAATGCAGACTAATAATAGAAAACAGAACGTTTTGCGCATTGCCGTACTCCGTTATTTTTTAGAATATGCGTTAAGATAATACATCTTCACAGGCCGGGAAATGGAAGAAGGAAAAAAAGTCGCAATATATTTCTCACAGGGTACGCT
The DNA here is from genome assembly GCA_001803225.1 of Lentisphaerae bacterium GWF2_44_16. Taxonomy (GTDB): domain Bacteria; phylum Verrucomicrobiota; class Lentisphaeria; order Victivallales; family GWF2-45-14; genus GWF2-44-16. The sequence continues at coordinate 51,701 of MHBF01000016.1, forward strand.
TCTGCTCGAAGGAGCTGAAGAAGCGGTCAATCCCATATACCGTTACCTCAAACTGGACCCCAGAGTCAAAATGTACCGCGCCCAGTCGTATAACTACGGCCCGATAATACGAAAGCTTCACGGAGGAGCTATCCCTTACGAGGACAACGCAAAAAGTTTCATGCCGCTGGAATTGAAACTCAAAAATGCCTTCGCACCAAGGACACACCAGACGGAAGCACTGGAAGCATGGCTGTCCGCCCAGGGCAGAGGTATAGTCGTAATGCCCACAGGCGCAGGCAAATCGTATTTCGCGGTAATGGCGATAAACAGGATAAAAAGGCCTTCTCTGATAGTCGTTCCAACCATCGAACTCATGGAGCAATGGGCCAGCCAGCTTGAAAAATTCTTCGGCAGAAAAACCGGAATGCTCGGCGGCGGCTCAAAGGAAATATCGGAAATAACCGTCTCGACCTACGACTCCGCCGTCCTCCAAATGGAATTCATCGGAAACCGTTTCGGGCTGGTTATTTTTGACGAATGCCACCACCTGCCCGGCCCCGTCAACCGAATGGCCGCGTCCATGTGCATCGCCCCTTACAGGATGGGACTTACTGCCACGCCGGAAAGGGATGACGGCGGAGAAGATATCCTTCATGAATTGATAGGCCCGATTGTATATCAGATACACATCGACGAACTTGAAGGCAAAGTGCTCGCGCCTTACCGAACCAGAAGAATATTGCTGGAACTCGAACCTGATGAAGCCGCCGAATACGCCGAAGCAAGAAAAACCTATACTTCGTTCATCAGAGCAAACAACATTGACTTCGGAGACAAAACCGGATGGAGCAAATTCATAGGCCTCTGCGCCCGCCTTCCTCATGGAAGAAAAGCCTTTGAAGCATATCTCACACAGAAACGCATAGCCAGAAGCTCAAGAAGCAAATTCAGAAAAATATGGGACATCATGAGGGAACACCGCGGCGAAAGGATAATAGTTTTCACCGCTGAAAACGAGACCGCCTATAAGCTCGGCGAGTATTTCCTTCTTCCCGTACTCACTCACAGGACGAAAATCAGCGAGAGAAAAGAATTTCTCGACAAGTTCAGGCAGGGAGATTACCCCGTCCTGATAACCAGCAAAGTACTCAATGAAGGCGTGGATGTCCCCGAAGCAAGTGTCGGAATCATAGTCTCAGGAAGCGCCAGCATCAGGGAACACGTACAGAGGCTCGGACGCATATTAAGGGCACAAAAAGGCAAGGAGGCCGTGCTTTATGAACTCGTCAGCGAGGGAACATCGGAAATGAGCGTCAGCAAACGCCGGAGGGAGCACCGTGCTTACAAAAGATTTAATAAGATTTAGAACAATAAACGAACACGTAAAGCCGCAGTTCATCGATACGGAAAATCCGGATCTCCTGGAACTGGCAAAACAGCTCGTTTCATTTTACGACCCGAAAAACAATCTTCTGCGCGGGGAAATAGACGAAGCCGTCATGCCGATAATTAAAGCACGCAAGGATTTCAAAATCGCACAGGGACTCAATAAACTGATGCTCGACAGATGCGTGTTCAGCGGAGAAACTGAAAATGATTACCCGGGCTTCAGAAGGAATATTTTCAATTCTTCCGCGAATTTCCTGAAAAGTCAGGATGCCTTTTCATATGATGATTACAGAGAAAAAATAATTTCCGAGAACATCGCGTCAAAAGATCTGATCGAAAAAAATATTTACGCGGACCTGCCGGAAAATGAAAAGCTCATCTCCGTGAAAAGCATATTCGCGAAAGAGCTTCTGGACCGTTACAACTGCGCGCTCGTCCAGTCCCTTCTTTTCTATTCAGGAAAACTGACCCTGGAATTTGAAGAGCCCGACCCCGCCGGTATGAGAAGACTTTTCAAGTACCTCAAGTTCTTCCGTCTTCTCGCCTCTGTTTCCGCAATCGGCGACAACCACACGAAAAGCGGGCAGTACAGAGAAATAGAAGCCCCCGCTAAAATAAAAATGGAAATAGACGGCCCCGCCAGCCTTTTCGAAAATACCCAGAAATACGGCTTGCAACTCGCATCGTTTTTCCCGGCAATCTGCCTGCTCCCCAAATGGGAAATGGAAACGGAAATACGCCTCGACAAGAAAGAACTGAAACTGAAGCTCAGTCAGAAATCAAAGCTTGTAAGCCACTACAGAAACTTCAGCGCCTACGTGCCGGAGGAAATATCCATGTTCCATAAACTTTTCAAGCAGAAAGTTACGGACTGGGAGATCGTAGGCCATACACCGTTTTTCGATACAGGACATGGGGAACTGATATTTCCCGACCTGAGTTTCCAGAACCGCGACGGAGTTTTCAGCAAAACCATCCACCTTGAACTTTTCCACCGCTGGCATTCATTCCAGCTCCTGAAACGCCTTGAATACTGCGACAAAAACCCCGATATCCCCATGATAATCGGCATAGACCGCAGTCTCTACAAAAGGCCCGAAATACAATCCCGCGCCGACGCGTCGCCGTTCTTTAAAGAAAAATCCTTTCTTTTCAACGACTTCCCCGGAGTGGAAAAAGTAAAAAAGCTCCTCGACAGCCAGTTATAAAAAAAGTTATAAAAAAAAATGATTATTTCCAGAAATTACTATTGACTTTCAACGCTGACTCGATTATAATTACTCGTGTTAGCAAAGGAATATCCGGCATGGTTACGATGAAAGACATAGCTAAAGCGGCAAAAGTCAGCAGACCGACTGTTTCTATTGTGCTGAACGGGCGCAGTACACAGATACGCATAAGCGACGAGACTAAAAAGATTGTGGAAGAAACCGCCGAACGCCTCGGCTACCGCCGCAATGATATAGCGCGTTCCATGGTCACAGGCAAGACAAACTGCATCGGCTTTGTTGATTCAGACATAGTTTCCGAATATTCTTCACGAATTCTCAGCGGCATAATAAAGGAGTGTAATGAGAAAAACTACTTCGTCAAGATATTTCCCTATTATGAAGAAGTGTATTTTAAAGACGTTGTAAAGAGGATAATCGAACAGCGTCCCGCCGGATTGATTTGCCGTTCCCTTTCGGAAGAAATGCTCGAATGCCTGAGAAAGGAAGCCTTCAATCTCGGAATTCCCATAGCTGTAACGGGAAGCTCCTTTCCGCACGACTGGGGCATCCGTATAGTAACAGATGACGAAGACGGAGCGTCTCAAGCAACAAAACACCTGATTGACTTGGGACATAAGCATATTGCGCATGTAAATTTTTCGTGGAAACGCGGCTTTGCAGAACTGAGAAAATCTGGTTTTTTGAAGACAATGGCATCTTACAGTCTTAAAGTTACGCCAAATCACATAGTACTTTTAAAAAATATAAATAAAGCTGAAGAACTGATAGGAAAACTTTTTGATTTGCCGGAAATACCCACCGCGATATTCTGCGCGACAGATGAAATAGCCGCAATAGCGATAAGGGCGGCAAGAAAAAAGAGGCTTAACGTACCGGATGACATATCCATAACAGGCTTTGCCGACATGAAAATTTCACGACTAACAGACCCGTCCCTTACAACGGTTTCTGAACCCTTTGACAAAATTGGAAAAATCGCCGCGGACGAGCTTATAAAGGAAATCGAAAGACCCTCCAAAAGATATTTCTCAAAAGCCATGGAAAAGAAAATCGACCTGAAACTCATAATAAGAAATTCAACCTGCAAAAAGGCGGCAAACCCATGAAAACAAAAAGAAAACGCCATTTCACGTTAATCGAGCTCCTCATTGTGATAGCGATTATAGCAATTCTTTCCGCCCTCTTACTGCCTGGACTCAACAAGGCTAAGGCAACAGCAAAAAGAATAGTATGCGCAAATAATATGAAACAAATTTATACTTGTTCGATGAATTATGTAACCGATTTCAACGGTTGCCTGCCACCTACCGGCAATGGAAGCAATGTAGGCTACTGGGCAACTCTTTCTGTCGAATATTATGTTCCCAATCAAGTTCTTTACAGCTATAAAATGGATGGCATTTTCAGGTGTCCGTCCACTGTTCCCGTACCGTTGACTCCGCAATACAAAGTGAAAACCTCCTATATCGCCTCGCAGGGAACATGGGCTGATCCCCCACCGTCCGAACCATATGGAGGATGGACTTACAGCGGCACCAATTCCAAGAAGACAGCTTATGGAAAGCGCCTGGACAAAGTAACAGATGGTTCAGTCCTGCTTTTTGACTGTTGGTTATATGACTATGTAACTAATTACGGGTGGTCGTGGAATTGCACAGGCGCTTCAGGTTATGTTTCTTATACAAACGATTTGATGAACACATCAAACGCGGCTGAATACCGGCATAACCTCACTGCAAATTTTCTTTTCAAAGACGGACATATAACGTCTTATAAATATGGAAAACAATTCGACAGTCAATGGCGGCCGTAAAATTAAAAATGGAAAGGATTAAGAAAATGAGAAAAAACATTTGTTTGGCTCTCGGGATTTTAATGACCCTTGTTACGGGTTGCGACACTATGTCTGAAACTCCTGAACAGAATAAGTTAACATCCCCTCCCGTTCCATTCGTGGCACAGGAAATATCCAAAACGACTTCAACAGTCCCGGAGTTAAAAGAAGTGGGTGCGTGGTCAAAGGATTTCACCAAAAAGTTTTATAAAAAAACGGGGATATTCGCCGGAAATAAAGCCTTGACGGCATTGGAAGACGCGAGAAAGGAAAACTGGCGTGACAAGGAAAGGCTCCTCTTTATAAAATCAGGCGATAATGTCATAGGGCAGTTTTCTTTCTGGGGGGCGAGTGAAGCAAGTTTCGGAAGCGGTTTCGGCAAAAGCAATGGACTGGCGGAAAACGGAAAAATATCCCTTGATGAAAAAGAAAAAAGCATTTCTTTCAAACAAGACTTCGCTCTAGACAAGGACGGAAACACGGGGAACTATATGCACAAGGCGAAAGTTCTTCCCAACGGCCTGATAGAGCTTGACTTTGCCTATACCGTTCCGGAAGGCAGGGAAAAAAGCATCAAGGATGAAGGACTCTTCCTTGACATGCCTTTCAAATTCTGCGCCGGTAAAACAATAGAAATAGACGGCGTGAAATACCAGTTTTCAAATGAGGGAAATCCGCTGACGGAAAAAGATAAAGTAGTTTACAGCGGCAAAGCAAGTAAAATAACATTCAATCCGGAAGACAAGGCGGATGGATTTTCGCTGGACTTGCCTGGAAAAAATAATATTGCCGTTTCAGAGAGACGCCTGGAAAAAGCCCCCCAGCCGCACCGCCAGAAAGTTTTAATCAGAATAAAGCCCATTAAGCGGAATGTTAAATTATGCCTTGATATAAGAGATACGACACCAGCTACAGCGTCTTCGGACACACACTGCGGAATAGACTTTTGGAAATATGATCGACTCCATGTGCCGGATTACGGAAAATGCCGCAATCTCATTCAGAATTCATCATTTGAAGGCGGACTGCGCTATTACAGATTTCCATCTGTCGGAGCATATCACAAGACAGAGTTTGACAAGTTGATACTCGCTGATTCCAGCCAGGCAAAGTTCGGCAATTCCAGTCTTCTGATGAGGGCGTTCAAAAAGGCGACCAAACTTCAGACATTCGCCATCCCTGTGAATCCCGGCAAAAAATATGCTGTGAGCTTTTACGCAAAGGCAGACAAGCCGGATTTGCGTTTTGATTTATCCGGCATCAGCGCAAAGTGGCTGGATTTTCCGAAGATGGGCTCATGCAGTCCGGGACTGGACTGGAAGCGATACAATTTCGCATTCACCGCGCCCAATAACGCGATCAGCATTTTAATGCACGCATCTTACAACGGGAAGGATGAAAACGGGTACGGGAATATATGGATAGACGGGTTCCAGCTGGAAGAAGGCGATTTGACGGATTTCGCCTCCAAGCCCGTCAGCGCGGAGCTTCTCACATCCAGCCCGGATAATTTCCTTCAGCCGAAAGACCCGATTAATGCGAAACTGAGAATCAGTGCAGTTCCCGAAATTTCGGGAAAAGTGCGTCTGGAGCTTGAAGATTTCTTTTACAGCAGATTATGGCAGGGGAATTTCGATTTCAAAACAGATAAGAAGGGAGAAGCATATATAGATTTGCCGCTCGACGGAAAACTCGGCACGGGCATTTTTGTTGTCAGAGCGGATTTTGAAATGGCGGACGGTTTCAGGGACACTGATTATTTCCGTATCGCAGTCATGGACTTTCTTGAAGGCAAACATAAGAACCGTTATATAACATCCTGCGGCATAGCGATGCGCAACCCTCGCGCTGTGGATGTGGCAAGGCGCAATATCCAGATCGGCATAGGTGGCACAGACGTTTATGGTATCAATGAAAACACCATTGCCTTGATAAAGATACTTAATGATTTCGGAGTAAAAAACTTCAGTTCATCTCTGAAAGATAAACGTGACAGAAAATTCAAAGTAATGTCCAAAAACTGGAGAGAATTGACAAGCGTCACACCTGAATTGGAAAAAGAACTTGAAGACGCAAGTTTCGAGAAAGCAAAAGAACATTATCCACTAGTAGATTCATGGTTTTTTACTGGAGAAAGCACCGGACACCTTCAGGGTTTGGACAGAGCAGGAAAAATAGATGATATAGCAAAACTGCAGATTGCGGCATATAAAGGCGTAAAAAGATTCAATAAAAACATTAAAGTCCTCGCGGAAGGCGGCCCATGCAATATGGGAGCAAGGAATGGGACCCTGTGGCTTGAAAGACTTCTTCAGGCGGAAAAGAAGCTTGCCCCCGATATCAAGTTTGATGCCGTGGCAATACATCCCTACCGGGCACGTCCCGAAGATCCGGACTTGGATTACGAGACTGAAGAGTTTCTGAAGATGCTGAACAGAAACGGATACGGAGATGTCCCTGTAATATGGAATGAAAGCATATACCATACGCATTATGTCATTCCTCCGTGGGGATTGGATACGCATAAGGGCTGTTCGAGCGATCATTACCGGGCATATTGCCCTTCATATCACATGGGATGGGGGGAGCGAATATCCGCCGCATACTGGATGCGTCATTGGCTGGTGGGGTTGAAATATCAGAACAGGATAGCCTGTATGGACGGGCATTACAGTTGGAATGACATGGATAGCAACCTTACGCCGCTAGCCGTCCAGAAAACTCCGAATACGCTGGGGAATATTCTCGGCAATGCCGTATTCAGGGAAGACATACGCTTTGCTCCGAATGTGAGATGCTATGTTTTCGAAGATGAAAAACAGCGTCCTGTGGCGGCTGTCTGGTCGCATATAGCCGATGTCGACAAGGGCAACAGCAAATGCCCTGAGATGGAAATACGTCTGCCGAAAGAAACCCCTCAGGTTTTCGATATGATGGGAGTTGAAAGAGGCGTTGTCGTTGACTCTAACGGCATGGCGACAATGCCGGTTTCATCTTTTCCCATATTCGTGAGAGGGACAGGCGGCTCTTTGAAGGAATTCTGTTCAGCTTTCACCGATGCCAGGCTGAAAGGAAAAGAATATATGCCTCTGGCAATTTCTATACAGCCGGAGAGCGCGATAAACCTGAAAGCGCAGTTCAGAAATCTTACCGGACGGAACTTTTCAGGAACTGCCGAAATAGATATTCAAGGCAAGAAAACAGCACTTGATTTGAACCTCAAAGGACAGGCGGAGAAAACAATATCCCTGTCGCTGACGGAAAAAATCCTTTCATCAAAAATATCGTCGATATCCATCCCTGTAAGCGTGACGGAGAAAAACCGCAATCCGGAGAAAATCGACGCTTCTTTCAACGCTTTCGCCACGAAAGAACTTAAAGGCAGTCAAATCAAAATAGACGGCAATGAAGAGGACTGGGCTGAGTTTTCAGCTATTCCCGTAAACAATCAATTTCTGCATACGGGCCCGCGCCTTGGAGACCCGAAACTCGGCCTTGAAAAAGAAAACATCGGATATTCCGGAGATTTCTCCGCATCTTTCAAAACGGCATGGGATGATGATAATTTTTATCTGCTTGTAAAAGTTGTTGACGACAAACATTGTCCGGCGCCGGGAAAGACCGTATGGGCTGGCGATTCATTACAAGTGTATTTTGATACATACTGCGATGCAAGGCTCCATAGCGAAAAAGGATTTGACACTAACGATTACAATTATGACTTCAAGTCTGATTCTGAAAATCCGTCATCGCTTGTTGCATGGCGCGGCTTCTGCCCTGAATGGCAGCTTACATTGGAGGGCGGCTTGAAGCTATTGCCGTCGGAATTCGAAAAGAATCTTAAGACTGCTTTTAAAAAGACGGTGGATGGTTACATCTATGAGATAGCATTCCCCAAGGCATATCTCGCTCCGATGCAGTTGAAAAAAGAAACCTGTATCGGCTTCAGTCTTTTCATTAATGACAATGATGGCGGCAAGAGTCCGAAACGTTCATTGACGCTTACCCCTGATGGTACAGCTTCATACCAGAACCCGCACCTCTACCCCGTAATGATACTTACAGAATAAAAAGGGATTTACTAATGGCTAAATTTTTAACTCTTACGCTTTTATTTATAATGCTATCTTCAATATTTGCGGCGGAAAATGCTCTGACGGCAAGACCGTTGCCGCCAGCACAGGATGAAGCTTTCTTTGGGTCCAGAATGCAACGGACTATGACACTACTGAAAACCAGCAATAAAAAACTTCGGCAGACTGTAAAAATACTTTTTTACGGACAGTCAATAATAGCTGGCATGGATTGGAAAAAGCTTATTGTTGAATTGCAACGGCGTTATCCAGATGCAAATATTGTTGCAGAAAACCGGGCAATCGGCGGATTTACCGCTCCCAAATTGATACGTACTGCTGCTCACGATCTTTATTCATACTATCCTGATCTGGTAATATTTCATGTCTATACGGCCTACTCCGGACATCTGGAACGGATTATCTACAATATCCGCAAATACACGACCGCGGAAATCATGCTCTGCACCCATCAGGTGGCATCTGAAGCAGATTCGGCAAAACGAAGTGAAAATGATGACATTGCTTCCGATATGATACGTTATATCGCCCAGAAGTATAACTGCGAACTGGTTGAAGTTAGGAATGAATGGAAAAATTATCTGACCACATACAAGCTCAGTGAAAAAGAGCTGATGGGGGATAAAATCAATCCAAATGTTCACCCTAACAAAGAGGGGAACGCCCTCCTCTCGGAGATAATACTGCGACATTTCCGCTATAACACATTTTTCCCGGGGGGGTGGTTTGATATGGTCAGGACTTATGAAGTCAAGAGGGCGCTGGAAGACCCTGTGGAAAATGACGAGTTAGCCTTCAGCGGCACAGCATGGAAAACACTTGATGAAGGCGCTCTCGGTACATCATCAAAAGATACGCTGAAATTAAAATTCATCGGCAACAGAGTGGATGTGATACCAACGCCATTTACAGGAAAGCTCGGCACTGCTAAAATCCTAGTTGATGGAAAAGCACCTTCGAAATCCCCGGAAATGTACGCCTGCACACGCCCCAGTCCGGCTTATAAAGAAAGTGTGCGGCCAGCACTCAGGCGTGTTACCCTCGGCAAAAATCCGACTGCGGAGAAATGGACTTTGACTGTTAAGAACATTAGCGATGACGCAAAAACATTCAACTATGAACTGTGCGGTTCAGTAACAGGAAAAGACGGAGAGGGAAATAACAGGGAAAAATTCATTTCAAACTCCGGCAGGATTATTATCGATCCAAAAGATTTCGGGATTAAAACGGCACAAGACTACAAGAAAGTCAAATGCCCTGAAAACTTTGAAGTGACATGGGAAGTCAAGCCTATGTTTGTCGATATATGGAAACCACTACCGATAAAAGACGCTTCTCTGGAAAATGCCATTCCGTTGTTTCAAGGTTTGGAAAACAGAGAGCATACGCTTGAAATAATTCCGAACGATGACGGTGGTGTTCCGGTAAAATCACTGGTGGTTTACAAACCGCCGCTTAAATGAATATCATAAATCAAGAAGGACTTTACAATGATTAAAAAATTTGGAGACAAGCGCGACTGGTTTTTTGAAAAGAGGTTCGGGATGTTTGTGCACTGGGGGATATATTCTATCCCGGCATGGCATGAGCAGATTATGTGGCGGAAAAATATTTCCAGAGACAAATATGTGAAATATATGGACAGCTTTAATCCTCTCAGGTTCAATCCCGAGAAATGGCTCGACCTGATGCAGGAGGCCGGCATGGAATATCTTTGTTTCACGACGAAACACCATGACGGGTTCTGCATGTGGGATACAAAATATACAGACTTCAATATCATGAACAGCCCCTATAAAAAAGACATTCTGAAAATGCTTTCAGATGCCTGTCATAAGAGAAAAATACCGCTCGTCCTTTATTACTCCGTAGTTGACTGGCACCACCCGAATTATCCCAATCAGGGACGTTCACACGAACTGGACAAACCCGAAAAAGGTGACAGGCCTGATATCCCGAAATACATGGAGTTCCTGAAAAACCAGATACGGGAACTATGTACAAATTACGGCAAAATCCACGGGATATGGTGGGACATGAACACCATGGGACACGTCGATAAAAGCGTTCATAAGATGATACGCAAGCTTCAGCCGCAGGCCATAATCAACGACAGGGGATTTGACAAGGTAAAACGCGGGCCCGGCAATGGCGATTTCTGCACTCCAGAGAGAGAGATGCCGGAAGGAATGGCATTCAATTATCCCACAGAGGCGTGTCAATCACTGGGCGTTCAAAGTTGGGGATACAGAGAAGAAGAGGACTTCTTTTCCGATAAATTCATGATGCAGAGCATAGACAGAATATTGTCAATGGGTGGAAATTATCTGCTGAACGTCGGCCCTAAAGCGGATGGGACAATTCAAGCTGAATTCAGGAACTCCTTAAGAAAAATCGGCAGATGGTTCAATAAGGTCAAAGAATCTTATTACGGCGCTTCGCCCGCTTCAAACCTTACTGACAACAAAGACATACTTATTACGGAAAAGGAAAAATCTCTTTACATACATCTCTACAAGGGCCCCGTTTCATCGACAGTAAAATTGAACCCTCTGAAAAAAATGCCTCGTCACGCGGTACTCCTGAACAACGGGCTCCATCTGGAAGCCAAGGTCGATTCAGCATGTACCTTATGGAAAAATATTGATGATACTCTCAGGATAAGAAAAATCCCTGTCAACAGAATACAGAATGAGCCCATGGTAATCCGTCTGGATTTCTGACAAAGACTTCAACCTTATTGATTGCTTAACGGCTGAAAGTATTATAGATTATATACAGGAGAATATAATCTATGAATCAGTATTTTGTCAGGATAGTTGATTATTATGCGGGCACACTGCTCTGCTTTATCATTTCCCTTCTTTACGGAACGCGGAAATTTTTCACAGGAAAAACAGAGAAAATTCAGGCACAAAACCTGAAAAGAATCCTTTTCGTGGAACTCTCGGAGATGGGAAGCGCGGTAATAGCGTCCCCTGCCATAAGCCGATTGAAAGAGACTTGCCGAGGGGCTGAAATATATTTTCTGATATTCAGACGCAATCGGGAAAGCGTCATGCTCACGGACTTGCTGGACGAGGATAAAATACTGACAATAAGAGATGACAGCCTTTTCAACTTCATGACAGATGTTCTCAGGCTTTTCATTTTCTTCCGCAGGATGAAATTCGATGTATGCATTGATTTTGAACTTTTCAGCCGCTGTACGGCATTGCTGAGTTTTCTTTCCGGGGCTAAATATAAAGCCGGGTTTCACGGATACTTCACCGAGGGATTATACCGGGGCAATTTCCTTACTCATAAGATAAATTACAATCCATACAAACACATGTCCCATAATTTCATGTCCCTTACAAATGCGGTAGTTGATGACATAAGAGGCCTGCCTTTTCCGATGAATGAAGAAGAAGACATACTGGTACTGCCTCATCGCGGTTCAGACTTGCAGCTCAGAAAAAAAATACTCGAAAAACTTCAATCTCACAACAGCGCGATAAATGAGAAATCGCTTCTCGTAATCGTAAATCCACTGGCAGGAAAATACCTTCCTATACGCTCCTGGCCTTTAGAATACTACATCGAAACAATAAAACGCATACTTGCGGAAACGGACGCTTTCATAATCGTTACAGGATTAAAAGACGACAGGGCGACCGGCGAAAAAATAAAGCGCTCCTCCGTTCCCGTCCGATGCGTTAATTTCATGGGGGAGACGGATAATCTGAAAGAGCTTTCAGAGCTTTTCTTCATTTCAAACCTGCTCATAACGAATGACAGCGGCGCCGCTCATTTCGCGGCGCTCACTCCGATTCATATCATATGTTTTTTCGGGCCGGAAACTCCCTCGCTTTACGGGCCGATGAGCCGAAACTGTCATAACTTTCATTCGGAACTGCATTGCAGTCCATGCCTCACGGCGTTCAATCACAGAAATACTCCGTGCAAAGACAATGTATGCCTGAAGTCCATTTCACCCGATGAAGTTTTCACTACCGTAAAAAAGATATTATCAGGACAGAAAGGCTGACGATGAAGAAAAAAATTCTTCTCCTGAATCCACCCGGCGAAAAAATATACATAAGGGATTATTACTGTTCTAAAGTCAGCAAGTCGGATTATATATATCATCCGATAGACCTGCTGATAGCATCGGGCTGGCTTTCCGGGACATTCGAACTTAAAGCCCTTGACTGTATTGCCGAAAAAATCTCTCAGGAAAAAGCTTACGAAATCATCCGCGAAATGAAACCAGATGCCATTGTTTTCCTGACCGGGGCCGTTTCCTGCCATGATGATTTCCCGTTCCTGAAGAAACTGAAAACAGAAATTAACTGCATTATGGCCGGAACAGGGGATTGTCTCCTCGGCAATTTCGACAAATACAGAAAAGAGGAGGAATGGCTTGACGCGATAATTCTGGATTTCACGACGGACGACCTGAGAAAATATCTGATGAACTGCCTGCTTGAGGAAAATGAAGAATACACGAACATAGTTGATCTCCGCAATTCATCGCCTAACTTAACTAATGCCAGACTGAAAAGCAGGAAGATGGAAATACCAGTGCCGCTCTATGAACTTTTTCCCGAACATCTTTACAGATATCCTTTTGTCCGCTCCCTGCCCTTTGCCACTGTGCTTACAAGCTACGGATGCCCTTTTCAATGCGCGTTCTGCGTCATGCCCGGCATAGGTTTCAAGAGCAGAAGCACAGAGAATATACTCCCTGAACTTGATTACCTGAAAAAACGCGGTATCAGGGACATATATTTTGCCGACCAGACTTTCGGAGTGGACGGCGAAAAGCTCAAAGAATTATGCAGCGCGATGATCGGAAGAAAATACGATTTCAACTGGGTGGCCTTTACCAGAGTTGACAGAATAATAGATGAAGAACTCCTGAAGCTGATGAAAAAAAGCGGTTGCCACACCCTGATGTTCGGAGTGGAAAGCCCTCATCAGCATGTGCTCGACGCAGCGCATAAGGGCTTCAAAATCGAAGATGTTTTCAACGCCTTTGCACTCTGCAGAAAAAACAAAATCAAAACACTCGCAACATTTATTATAGGGCTTCCGGGAACTAACTATGAGGAAAATCTTTCGATACTGGATTTCTCAATAAAACTTGATCCTGACTACGCCTCCTTCAACGTCATTGTCCCAAGACACGGCACGGCGATACTGGAACAAGCCTTGAAAGAAAACTGGATAGCTCCAAGCCACAATCCATTCGACCAGTCCGGCGAGATGGGGACAATCAGTACAGACAAACTCAGTTCCGAACAAATTCTGGAACTGAAAAACCGTATTGAAAAGGGTTTCTACAAAAGGCCATCTTATATTTTGAAAAGATTGTTCCAAGTTAGAACGCCTCATGAATTTTACCTCCTCATAAAAAACGGCATTTCCGTTTTAAGAAAAATCAGTTGAAAAAAGATATGAACGAAAAAATCATAATCACAAAAGCTGTATCCTCCGATTTACCGGAAATACTTGAAGTACAGAAACAGGCTTTTCATACGGAAGCCGTGTTTTACAATGACTTTAATATTCAGCCGATGAAACAGACACTGGAAGAGATTTCGGAGGAGTTTAAAAGCAAGGTCTTTTTGAAGGCATCAATAGACGGACGAATCGTTGCTTCGGTAAGAGCTTCACGTTCATTGGAAAATGAAAAAATATGCTTTATCGAAAAGCTTTTTGTTCATCCTGACTTTCGTAAAAGAGGCATAGCGGATAAACTTCTCAGCGCCATTCAGGAGCATTTTCCTGAAGCGGCAAGCTTCGAGTTGGGGACAGGAAAGCTCAGCGCCGGGAATATCAGGCTTTATGAGAAAGCAGGGTTCAGGATATACGGCGAAAAAACAAGTTCCCCGTGCGGAGTTTCCATGGTATTGATGAGAAAAAATAAAAGTCAGAAAAACAGTTGAATTTACTTATCCGTTCAATGCTTTTTCCAGCAGGTCTTTCAGATTTTCATATATATAATCGGGTTTGTAGGCAAACTTTTTTATATTGTCCCTATCTGAAACGCCGCTTAAAACGAGAATGGTGTTTATTTCCGATTCTATGCCGGCTATGATGTCGGTATCCATCCTGTCGCCTATTATCACCGTGTCTTCACGGCGGCATCCGAGATGTTTCAGCGCGTGCCGCATGATAAGCGGATTCGGCTTTCCGATAAAATACGCCTTGCTCCCGGTGGAAAGCTCTATCGGCGCAATCAGGGCGCCTGTTGCGGGCGCAATGCCGTTTTCGATCGGCCCGGTCAGATCGGGATTTGTGCCTATGAGTTTAGCGCCCTGCAATACAAGATTGATGGCCCGTTCGACGCGTTCATAACTGTATGACCGGGTTTCTCCGACCACCACATAATCCGGATCTATGTCATTCATAGATATTCCGGCATCATAAAGCGCGTTTGTCAGTCCGGCATCGCCAATGACATAAGCGGAAGCGCCGGATTTCTGCGTTTTCAGAAACGCCGCTGTAGCCAGCGCGCTTGTATAAAAATTTTCTTTGGGTACATCTATGCCGAGCCTGGCAAGTTTTTCATGAAGTTCGCGAGGGGAACGTTCGGAACTGTTGGTGAGAAAAAGAAATTTCTTATTGTTATGATTGAGCCATTCGACAAACTCAACGGCACCCGGCATGAGTTTATGCCCGTGATAAAGCACGCCGTCCATATCGGATATGAATGAACTTTTCGATGATAATTCCTGCATTTAAATCTCCATATTTGGAAGTAGTACTATATTGCCTGTTATCCCCCTGTTCAATCATTCACATTACTTTCACTGCGGGGCCTCTGCTTCGACAGACTTATATTTGCCGCTTAATATTTTTTCGAGAAAAATCCCCCATCTAACAATGATTTTGAAAAAAAACTCTCAAAAACACACTTTTTCACCAGCATTTTAAGGTATCCTGCTTTAAATAAGGGCAAAACACTGTTATTTTTCGCTGACTATATTCTGTAAAAACAAACTGGAGCATATATGGCGGAAAATATAAAAGCTAAAGCACAGGTTGACTTTAAGTGCATGAGCGAAAAATGCGATGGGATAATAAAGTTCAATCTCATGGACGTTTCCAAGGAAAACCTTCAGGTAATCTGTCCCAAATGTCACAGTTCTTATGATTTTGATGAAGAACTGCGCGGGAACATGAACAAGCTGAAAAAGCTGATACTGGCGGTGCGCGAGGCGGAACATATTCTCGGCGACTGCAATGTATCGGTCAATGTGCCGGGCGGGGAAGTCAAGGTCCCTTACGCGCTGCTCCTGACCAGGCTCAATACTATGATAACTCTGGAAGTAGGCGGGAAAAAAGTCGATTTTCATCTCTGGGTCGAGCCATCATCCCCTGACACATTCCGCTAATTTAAATTTAAAATAATAAGGAAATAAGATTTATGATGACCAAAGAGGAAATATTAAAGATTTTCAAAGATGCCGGAGCATTGCTTGAAGGGCACTTTCTCCTCAGAAGCGGACTGCACAGCGACCGCTTTTTTCAGGCGGCCCTGCTTCTGCAATATCCGAATTACGCTGAAAAACTCTGCATGGAACTAGCAGAAGAATTCAAAGATATGAACATAAAAACCGTCATATCCCCTGCCCTCGGCGGACTTATCGTGGGCCAGGAAATGGCCAGGGCCCTCGGAGCGCGCGCCATCTTCGCTGAAAAGGATAACGACAATCTGGTTTTGAGGCGCGGCTTCACCATAGAAAAAGGTGAACGGATACTCGTCGCCGAAGACGTCGTCACAAAAGGCGGACGCGTCCAGCAGACAATTGATCTCGTCCGCGCTCACGGAGGAAACCCCGTGGCAGTGGCGGTCATCGTTGACAGGAGCTTGGGACAGACTAAATTCGACATACCGCACAAAAGCGTGATGCAGCTCGAACTCCCCGCCTATGAGCCGTCGGCATGTCCATTGTGCGCCGCAAAAATTCCATTGGCGCGTCCGGGTTCGAAATGAGCAGAGACTAGAAAATATCAGGAGAAAAGCAGACAATGCTAAGTTTTATATTAAAAAAGGTTTTCGGCACTAAATCAGGGCGGGACCTGAAGAAAATGCAGCCGCTTATTGCCCAAATCAATGAGATTGAAACAGAATATCAGAAATTCACTGACGATCAGCTGAAAGCCAAAACAGTTGAATTCAGAGAACGTATCGCAAAAGGTGAAACAACTGATGATATCATGTGCGAGGCTTTCGCCGCCGTAAAAAATACATGCAGACGTCTTGTAGGCTCAAAAATCACTGTCTGCGAACACGAAATGACATGGGACATGATACCCTATGACGTTCAGCTGATGGGCGGCATGGCTCTTCATAAGGGCAATATCGCTGAAATGGCGACAGGCGAAGGCAAAACGCTCGTGGCAACAATGCCCCTCTACCTCAACGCGCTCACCGGAAAAAACTGTCAGCTTGTAACTGTAAATGATTACCTCGCCAAGCGAGACTCCGAATGGATGGGGACAATATACCGTTTTCTGGGGCTTACAGTAGGATGTATTCAGAATGAAATGAGCCCCTCCGAACGCCGTGAACAGTACAACTGCGACATAACCTACGGCACAAACAGCGAATTCGGCTTTGATTATCTCCGCGATATGGGCATGGCCACAGACCCCTCTCATGTTGTTCAGCGCAACCACTATTATGCCATAATAGACGAAGTTGACAGCATACTTATAGATGAAGCCCGTACTCCTCTGATAATATCCGGGCCCGTGGCGAATTCGACTCACCAGTTCGACCGCTTGAAACCGATGATAGCCGATCTTTTTCAGAAGCAGAATCATCTCTGCTCGCGCCTCGTACAGGAAGCACGGGAAACTCTCTCAAATGAAAACGCTCCGGAAGAAGAACAGGACGACGCCATCATAAAACTCGTTCAGGTCAAAATGGGAATGCCGACTCATAAACAGCTGATGCACGCGCTGGAAGAAAGCAGCGTCATGAAAAGAGTGGAAAAATCGGAAATGACTGTCAGAAGCGACAGCAACAGGGGCATGCTTCAGGAAGTACAGGCTGATCTTTTTTTCACCATAGACGAAAAAAGGCATGAGGCGGACCTCACGGAAAAGGGAAGAAATACAGTTTCCCCGGACGATCCTGACGCTTTCATGCTCCCCGACCTGCTGATGACACTGCACGACATTGATAATGACCCCGCTCTGAGCGTTCCGGACAGGCTCAAGAAAAAACAGGAATTCCAGAAAAACTTTTCCGATAAAAGCGAAGCCCTCCACAATCTTTCCCAACTCCTCAGGGCATACTGTCTCTTTGAAAAAGACGTGCATTATGTGGTACAGGAAAACAAGGTGCTGATTGTTGACGAACACACGGGCAGGCTTATGCCGGGCCGACGCTTCAGCGAAGGGCTTCATCAGGCGCTGGAGGCAAAGGAAAATGTCGAAATCGAGAAGGAAACGCAGACCCTGGCGACAATCACGATACAGAACTATTTCAGGCTTTATGAAAAACTTTCAGGCATGACAGGCACGGCGGAAACCGAAGCCAACGAATTTCACCAGATTTATAAGCTTGACGTCATAGTCATACCCACCAACCGCCCCTGCCAGAGAAGCGACAGCAATGACTGCATATATAAAACCAAGCGTGAAAAATATAACGCCATAGTTCAGGAAGTGGAGGAATGCCACAAGAAAGGGCAACCGGTGCTTCTGGGCACAGTGTCAGTGGAAGACTCTGAAATCCTCAGCCGCATGCTCAAACGCAAACACATACCGCATAATGTCCTGAATGCCAAAAACCATCAGAGGGAAGCTGAAATAGTATCTCTCGCCGGACAAAAAGGCTCCGTTACCGTCGCCACAAATATGGCAGGCCGCGGAACCGACATAAAACTCGGAGAAGGCATCCCCTCCCTCGGCGGGCTTCATGTAATAGGAAGCGCAAGGCACGACTCAAGAAGAATAGACCGCCAGCTCCGCGGACGCTGTGCCAGACAGGGCGACCCCGGCTCTTCGCAATTCTACATATCGCTCGAAGACAATCTCATGAGGCTTTTCGGCTCTGACAGAATCGTGTCGATAATGGACAGATTCGGGCTTCAAGACGGCGAAGAACTCCAGCACCCGTGGCTCAACAGATCCATCGAAACCGCTCAGAAACGCGTGGAACAGCATCACTTCTCCATAAGAAAAAGAACCCTCGAATATGACGATGTGATGAACAAGCACAGAGAGGTCATATATGGTTTCCGCCAGGAAGTTCTCTTCAGCGAAAACCCCAAGGAAATCCTTATGGAGCTGGTAAACGGAGAAATAGAAAAGAAAATCACCGAGGCTTTCGTCAAGACTGAAAGCAGCGATACGGCCTTCAACAGTGAAATGCTTCTGACATGGCTCAACATGACTTTTCCAGTCGGTTTCACAGGAAAAGATATCCTGCTCAATCCAGCTGGAACACCGGATAACGAAAAGCTTCTGGAACACCTCTGCGCCAGGGTAACAGCCGCATACGAAGTAAAGGAATCGCTGGAAGACCCGGCCTCCCTCCGCTGGCTTGAGCGCCATATAATTCTCGAAGCCCTCGACAGGCTCTGGCAGGAACACCTCCATGGCATGGACCATCTCCGTTCAAGCATCGGGCTTCGTGTCTATGCCCAGAAAGACCCCCTCGTGGAATACAAGCATGAGGCTTTCAGTCTTTTCGATACTCTGATGCAGGAAATCAATCAGGAAATTCTCACTAATATGTTCCGCTCCGCTACCAGCCTGGCCGCGTTTGAACGGATATTCGCGTCACTGCCGCAGCACCTGATACACGAAAGCATTGACCAGATGAGCGGCGTAGGCTCGTCCGGAGAAAACGCCGGAACAGGAGAAGAAGAAGAACAAAAGGAAGACATGCAGATAACATTTAAACGGGAACTTCCCAAAGTCGGAAGAAATGACACATGCCCCTGTGGAAGCGGAAAAAAATACAAGAAATGCTGCGGTTCCTGAAAAGAAACTCCGGAGATAATTATGTCCACAGTAAAGACTGAACAGCAGGGAATACTCCTTGAAAGCGGCACGAACGAGGTCGAAATAATCGAGTTTTATCTGGGCGGACAGAGTTTCGGCGTAAACGTGGCAAAGGTCAAACAGATTGTCCAGTTTGATGAAAAACTACTTACCCGCGTGCCCCAGGCAAATCCCCTTATCATGGGACTTTTCGCTTTCCGGAATACCACAATTCCTCTTGTTGATTTGAATAAAGCTCTGGGCAATTCCCCTTCGAAAACAGAAAAACCGCTCGTACTTGTTACCGAATTCAATAATCTGGTAAACAGTTTCATGATAGACGGGGTCAACAGGATTCACAGAGTTTCATGGAAAAACATCAAGCCGATGGACGCGCTTCTCGAAGGTTGCGTATCATGCTTCACCGGTTCCATAAATGTTGAGAAACGCCAGATACTTGTTATAGATCTTGAGCATCTGCTCTCGGACCTGAACCCGTCATCTGGCATCATCGACAGAATCGACAAAGAAACAGCGAAACAAATTCATAACCACCATGGCCACATCAAAGTAATAATCGCAGAAGATTCCACCTTTGTCAGAAACGCCATCTCATCAAGTCTGAAACATGCCGGGTTCGAGATAGCCGGGACTTTTGACAACGGCCTTTCCGCTTTTGAATTTGTAAAATCTCTCAAGGAAAAGGCAGAAGCCGAAAACAAAAACAT
>MHBF01000017.1 GCA_001803225.1 Lentisphaerae bacterium GWF2_44_16
CAAGCGCGACTCCTGATGAAATATCAAAAAAAGTTATGCCGGAACTTATGCCTATGGATATCAACTTCTATAAAAATTGTTTCTTCGATATCACAGAGTATCCCGCCCCGGCAATCTTCGTCAATATCATCAACTCTTCCGCGCCTGACGACATAGAAAACCACCTCTGGAAAAAACTGGCCTACAAGCAGCCACTGGATATTTTCATCAAATTCTGCCTGAGCGTTGACCCTTTCTGTGAAGCTGACTTCCAGCTTATAAAGAACATAGTCCTTACCGACCGCGCCCGTAACATGCTTCACCACACCGCTGACAAAAAATCCAGACAGTACTCCAAAGAAATAGAAAGGAATATAACAGATATGGCTCTTGAACATTTCACCGCCCATACATCCGCCCCGACTGAAACCCAGAAAACAATTGAGGAATTTAGGTTCGCCATAGCAAGCACAATGAGGCCCCAGACAAAAATGCCCCCCGAAGGCGCCATAGAAGACGTCGGTGCCAAAGAATATCAACAAAAGCTACAAGCTGTGAAAAAATGAAAACCATGATATTTCACATGCCGTTCCATCACCGGCGATATTCCCTCTTTGAAATAATAATACCATTCTGCTGCGTCTGGATGCTGTTGTGATTGCATACAACCTCTGCGTGGAACCACCCGGATGTTACAAACTGAAGCATATTCGAGATTGCTCAATGGAGGAGATGCCATCCAGTTTTAATATGCCTCAGAAATATCGTTTACGTACTGACGGTAAAACTGACTGTAGTGCACTCCGGCCTTCTTACAGAATTCCTTCACGCCAAGACCACTTTTTTCATGCGATCCTATTAATCTCTTCCATTTTCTATGAGTTTTTTTTTCTGCATAAGTCCTCCAGCTTTTTTAACTGAAAAAATTTTATCACGCTTCAACGCCCCTGTAAACGTGCCCTCGCCGGAGGCTTACGCTTAGCTTGATAGCTATGGTCTTCGCTCCCGCGCCAACACCACAACTCGCCATTTTCGCTGTGGGCTGTGTTGCCTTCCCCATTTTATGAAAGGGTCGGTGCTCCGGACTTATCCCAAATTTCGAGGCTCAATACTGGGCGCCTGTGTGTTCTCCTGTGTACGCTTCTCTACCTCCTCGCAGACAGTCAAGGCAACACTCGGAGTTCCGCCGGATGGGTAGCCCTTACCGGATGGGGACTTTCACCCCTGGAAATTGCCGCTTTTAATCGGCGCTTTCATCTAATATTCGGATAGGACGCCCATTGCTTTCTCCTTTTCAAATTGTCTTATCTTCAGCTTCTACAAGATGCAGCAGCCATATCCATCTATTTCATTTGCCTGGAATCGCTCCAGACTTTATGTTGAGCTTGGATCCAACGGAAGATGATTTCTTTAGGGGGTGAATTGTCCCCTGCTTTTCTTTCAACAAAGCCAATATCTTTGCCTAAAATAACACGACGGGCCAGATTGGCACGTGGCAAGTCATTGGTCTTAATATGAATCTCAATGACAGAAGGCAGGATGGCAAATGTATCCCATGTCTGCGTGTCACGATTCAGACTCCAATTTAATATCCACTCATAGGAGTAATTATAGCTGCTTTCAGTACTTAAATTGAATTCGGCCGGGATGGCAATTGTCACTAGATTGGGTTTCATAGCGCGAATATTCTTAGCCCATTTTACAATATCACTAAGTGATGTACCTGCTACAGGCCAAGTTGTCATATTTATCACGGCATCAGGATAAAGCTTAAGCAGCACTTCAGGAATGATACGATCATACGGAGGCATTGCGATTACATTGATAGGTCGTTTGTCTGACAGCAGGTCGAAAGTAAATGACAGAGAAGGTGAATGAGGTGGCAGCTCCTTCAACACCACACGCTTACCGGAAATGGTTTCGGCGATGACCTCGGCAAACAGCTTATGCCCGTTCATATTAGGATGAATTCTCTCGCTCATCAGGAGTTTCCACTCCATATCATTTGCAGCGTGTATATTTTCGAAAGCGCGGTAGCAATCGGCCAATGGAACAGACAAATCTTTGGCTACATTACGGATAATTTCGGCGCAGGCAGCCAAGTTTTCCACAGTCCGCCCTTTTTCAATTGGATAAACTGAGTTTGGAGTGCACAGCACAATTTCAGCTCCTATTTCACGACAGCGGTGCACTATTTTTTTCAAATTAGAGATGAACGGCCCTTGTGTGATATCCGTTCGGCAGTCATTCATGCCAAACATAATAACCACTAAATCTGGCTTTCGGGATAAAACATCACGTTCAATGCGTGCCCAACCCTTAGCAGTGTCATTTCCGCTCACGCCTGCGTTTAGCATTTTAATTTTTGCGTTAGGATAAATTCTTTTCAATGCGATTCCCAGCATGTCACAATACGCACGGCGACCACCGGTATGGTAATAAATACCCGTGATACTGTCTCCGAAACAAACAATTCGTACTGTATCTTTGCCAGAGGCCAATCTGTCGCTAATTTTCATGGAATTCTCTTCCGCCCATAAACACTCTGTCATCAAAACGGAAGTAAACACAAAAAAAGCTAATCTTACTAGTCTGTTCATGTTCATAGGTTTCTGCCTTTATATTATTTCTGATTCCGTGAAAGCTTTTGAGCCATTCACCTTTTTCTTGAAACATCATTCTCATTATATTTTTAACTTTAACTGTAGTGCTCTACGCAAATAACTCAATGCAACTACAACGCTGGTCCCTCGTGATCCTCATGCAGATTTGACTTTAAGAATTCATGATGACTACCGGGCTCTACTTCCCCCGCAAGATTACGGTGAATAAAAACGCCGAACAAGTAATCTGCCGACACCCTGATGCCATAGAGGCGCGCTTTGACCATCTGAAGATGTATATGGAATGGCTTTTCTTCCGCTGCTTGTTAGAGTTTACACATCCAGCTAGAAAATTATTGATCGGATCCATAGAAACCGTTTCATTGCTATTCCCTCACTAAATTATTTTTTACACTAGGGGTAACCAGTTCATGAAGTTTTGCCACTTGTTCACGTGTACCCAAGAAAAGCAGTGTACCAGAACCTGGTTTAATATTTACTGTATACTTGCCATCAGCAGAAACTATCTCATTGCCTGATTTTAGGTCAAACATTCCTTCTACTTTGCCAGCAGCGCGAGTGATTTCCTCTGGACATGTAAAAACAACAGGAAGCGGTTCTTTATTAGGTACATAGCCCATTAGCTCGCCTTGGTCGCTGATGTATATCTTGTCAGTTTCCCTGAAAAAATAACGGCTGTTCTCCGGCCAAGTACCGACATTGGCATTATGCAATACAAGAACAACTCCTGGATATGTCGGCACATGAAAAGCCTGTCCGAAGGTATATTTTGTTTCCGTCTTGACGGTTAGCTCGGGGATTTTTGACATTTTAGTGATGATCTTTTCATAGGTGCGAATTTCCCGTGAAGCTTCAGCCAGCTCTGCCAGTTGTGTGTTCTGTATTCCGGGTCGCCCTGCCAGAGACCACCATGGGATCAAGCCTTTACTTGTTCTGCCTAAGATTTTTCGCCCGGTACACGAATTAACAATTACGTCAACAATATTATTTGAGGCTTCCAGATCTTCTTTCGTGCAATAGGTTAAATATGAATACACAAAAAAAAGTTTTGCTCCCTCAAGAACACTGGTCCAGGCACAGGCTTTGAGGCAATTTCCCGGCTGACGATAGTACTTCCAGAATGCGTAGAAATCACCTTCTTCGGTAGTAACTTTCCGCCAGCCCATGCGATTCTCGGCGGCATAAGCCAAACAACGTTTTTGCAATTGTTGCTGTTCTTCTGGTGTTACTGGATGCTTCAATTCTTCCGGCGTTTTACATATTGTATTAGCAAACGTAAACATCATAAAAGCATCAGTTGTTACAACAAACATATAATCAGCGCCACGCTTTGCTGCTTCTGGATAATAACTTGCGGCCTGATTTCTAGTCCAATTCAAAGCATACGCTGGCGATGCCAGATATCCACCACCTGAGGCCTCGAACCAGAAGGCATAACGGTCAGTACCGATAATAACCGGATCAGGTACTGGCAAATCACGTGCTGCTCCCAAGTTGGAATGTATTAGATTGAACTTTGCATCAGGAGCGTATTCCAGAATCATTGAATAGTAACGGGACAATTGATTTATCCAGCTATGTGCAACTTCCTCTTTAACACTCCATGCAAGGATTTCTGGGCGGTCTTTATATTTATTGATAAACTCTCCAGCTTTTTCTGCGTATGTTGCCATATCCTTTTCAGTCCACTTTGGGCCTTTGAAATATGCAAAATTCAATTGAGGAATCAACGCAATTCCATATTTGCCTGCACAATACAGATAATCATCAAAATTTCTAGGCCCAGCTCCGCCTAAATATACTCCATTTATACCATTTTCAGCAAGGATCTTAAAATGTCTGTCAATAAATTCGCGAATTGGAATGTTCTCGCTTTTTGCCACCATGTCCATATGGTAAGGATATATATAAACACCAACACGGAATGGCTTTTCTTCCGCCGCTTCTGAAAAATTTCCATAACAAGTCAGAATAAAGAACGAAATCGTTAACTGAATGTATAATATTCGTTTCTTCATCATCTCCTCCTCTAATTAATTAAGTTTTAAATTTACCATAAAGTTGATTAAATTGTGTTCTACCACGTTTCTGTGAAAATAGTATTCACCATCCTTTAATGTCTCTTCATAAATGCCCTCATTTTCTTCAAATCTGAATATTTAGCCATCCACGACTACAACCTCCTTTCGATTTTCGATTGTCACAATGTAAGCATTGTCTTTGATCTGGCATAACCTTAGTCATAATTTTCTTGCCCAATATCTATTCTCACATATTAATAATAGCGAAAAAATGGGCATTAAAATTCATAAACAAATTAAACTTTTGCTATATTTTCTTTTTATCTTTATCTACTGTTCTTTTAACGGGCATGTCTTTAGCGCCCATGTTTGCGCCAAGGCCTTTTCCATATCCGGGGGACGTATCCGTAAGCGTCAGATTATTTGTATAAAGCTGCCAATAACTTTTCGTATCAAGAGCTTTTTTGAAAACAGGTTCTTTTAAAATATTATTTCCCTTTAACCTAACCTTAAAAAAGTCTCCAAGCTCCTTCAAAGCCACAAACATTTTATCTTTCCCTGTCGATATAAGAGCCTTTTTAAAAAAGATCAAATTTTCTTCAAGAGTAAGTTCCAAAGATTTCCCCTTCACACAAGTCCCGAAAATTCCGGAACCGGAATAAATTATGCATTTCTCGAAAAATACCTCTCCCTTTGTCGCAATATTCCCGAAACTAACCATATTATAATAAAAATCATGGTGAATGCTTGTACCATATCTCCAGGCCTGCTCCGCATTTGCCGTCTCAGTAGGTTCACGGGAATTGAGAATAGTAGATTCCCTGAGCATAATTTCACTTTTGTCAGCATATATGGACAATCCTCTCATACAGGAATTGAATATGACAGCTTTGACTCTCTTTCCACCATTCGTTATTAGCAATCTCCATATTTTTGAATCTACAACGGTAATGTCACCAGCTTCCAAGGATCTCAAGTGTATATTGCGCACAATACAGTCTTTGCCGTACACTATAAGTGGCAGGTAACATTCACTTCCTGAACCATCGCCCTCTATGATTATATTATCCTGTTCGAGTATGACCAATTCTTTGGGATTGTAATTTTCCGGAAAGAGATAAAGAGACATTCCTGACTTGAGGTTTTTAAGGCCGTCTTCTAAAGACACAGTACCTTCGACTGTACCGCCGGGACTGCATTTGATGACTATGGTTCCCTGAGCTGTCCTCGCCTTCTGCACGGCATTATCTATTTCATCAGAATAGGCGCTTCGGTTGAATGCAAATAAATATAGAACGAAATATATCCAAAACGTCAGAAATCGTATTCCAAGTGAATGTTTTGTATCAGCAAAAGCAAAGAACCCCTTTTTCATTTTTCATCTTTCCCTATTTGGGCGTTTTGTCTTCAAACTAAACTAAAGTTTTCCTGTTTTTTAAATTGTGTATCCCCGAACTGCTGACTCCATCGAGTCGCAGTCCGCCATTTTTCTTCGCCGTTGGCGTTATATCAGAAAAATTTTTCAACTTGTTTTTATGGGACCCCAACGGACTAAAAATCCAGCCCTCATAAGCATCTCCGCATAAATATTTATTGTATATTCTTTTCGTAATAGCCTCAAAACTGTTGTCAGAATGGACATGACATATCTGCGGCTCTGCTTAATAAAATGCCTTTACTTGTCTTTTCCGTCTCCTTTCCGCATCGCTTCTTGCTTTTTACCTCATTTTTGAACTGACATTGCCATATTTTTTATTTAAGAGGCCTTTGCGCGCGTCAAGTCTTGTCATGTAATATCTTTATTATAAGCAACATGCGCTATGCGTCCTAATGGGGCTATATGCTATAATATGCATATAACATTTAACCAAACCAAGGAGCCGAAAATGAAATTCACCGAACTTCTCGACAAAGCCGCCCAGCCAGTAGCCCTCTATCGCAGGAGAGTTTTCAAAACATTTCTCATTGCGTTTTGTTCCGGCGGATGTCCGGGGCGCGTCAGCGGCATTTTCAGAAAATTCGCCGTGTTTCTCGCGGAAAACACCACAGTCAGGAAGTTTTACAATTTTCTCAATTCCAGCAAACTGCCTTGGAACGCACTGTGGAAATTTCTTGTCGGCATGATTGCCATCCCCGACATTGCCGGAAGGCTTCTCATCGCCCTTGACGACACCCTTTACGGCAAGACCGGAAAAAAGATTTCCGGATGCGCCACTCATCATGACCATGCGGCGAAGAAGAATTCCTCCAAGTGGGTCTTCGGACACTGCC
>MHBF01000018.1 GCA_001803225.1 Lentisphaerae bacterium GWF2_44_16
GAACCTCTGGTATCAGGAAAAGCTGATGTGGTTTATGGTTCCCGCTTCATGGGAACTCCCGGAATGGTAAGATATTTCAGGCACGAAATGGGGAATAAATTTCTGACATTCCTGTCAAATGTTTTCAGCAACATCCATCTCACGGATATGGAAACCTGTTACAAGGCTTTCCGGCGTGAGATAATTCAGAATATCCGCCTCGAATCTCAAAGGTTCGGCATTGAGGTCGAAATTACGGCAAAAGTTGCCTGGGCAAGAGTCCTCCGCATATATGAAGTTCCAATATCATATAATCCCAGAAAATATAACGAAGGCAAAAAAATTACCTGGAAAGACGGCGTAGACGCACTTTACCGTATTATAAAATATAACATTTTTAAAGACAAATCGAAATTTTACCGGACAAGTTGGGACGCAATTATAAATAAAAACACTGAAAATTGATGATTGACTCCATCTGCGCATCACTTGAAATATCATCCTTATCTTGTGATATTCATATACCATTCGAATTCCGACATGACGGACATTCCTCTGTGGATAGATGAAAATTTCCCCGAATACAGTTTTCATCTGGGCATTATTCCGATGATTTTGCGGAAACAATTCTCTATGCAGAGGTAAAAGAGAATTGAGAAAGTCTTCCATGGGGTATATTTCATATACGGACGGAATTCAGTATCGGCTCTTCTTCTTTTCCACCTAAAATCTTGAAAATCCGGTATTTTGTGCTAAAATTATTCGGGAGAATGCCGCTATAATAACCTTAATTGGCTTTTAGTTTCCGCACGTTACTTGCCTAAGTGATGGGGCGGAGCGTATAAAAAATATAGAATCTATTTTTTTCTGTCGTGAATCAGCAAATGGATAATCCTATTTTTCAAAATAATTTAAAACTTCTGTTGGAACGTTTTCCGGCAATTGCAGAGAAACTTCATTTTGTTGATATAAACAAAATCACCATAGGTCAAGCCCATGATGGGGGGATATTTTATGCCGTTGAAAAGGATGGAAAATGGCTTCCGATAAGCGATCCCGTGCAACCCGTCAGTTCCGCCCAAAAGGGAATAGACAGAATGGAGCATCGGCTTTCCGCGGGCCTGAGTCCGGCGGTAGTGGCGGGATTGTATCCGGGCTATATTCTGGATACGGTTTACAAACATTTCAAAAGCCGCCTGAAGTACAACGAACCTTTTCGGCACATTTATGTAATTGTGGATTCTGTTTTATGTCTTGCCGGATGGCTGAAAGCTTCAGACCGGACAGAAATCCTGAGCAGGGAAGAGATCAGTTTCTACTGGTATGAAAACATTAATGAGATAGTGGAGTTATGTGAAAGGGATGAACAGCGCTCTCATCTTTTCATACCGCTTTCTTCGCTTCCTGAAGATGAATTGAATAAAATAATACAACCTCTTGCCGAACTCTATGTCAGGCGCGAAAAAGAAACTAAACTCCGGCAGGACGAAAACAATAAATACTATGACGCGATAAGCGATCCTGAACTTGCCGGAATAATTCAGGGAAAAGCCGGACGAAAGCCGCGTCTTCTGATGCCGACACATTCAAGCAGCACTGTTGTCCAGTACAGTACCCGCGATACTTGCAAGGCTTTTGAGAAACATGGCTGGGAAACCCGAATTCTGAAAATGGACAGGGACCTTTCCCCCTGGAGGATGATCAAGACCATTTACGAGTTCAAGCCTGATATGATGATTTTCATCAACCACCTCCGGACTGAAGATGAAAATACCAGTTTCTATCCTGATAATATGATGTATTGCACCTGGATTCAGGACGCGATGTCTAAAATCAGCAACAAACAAAGTGCGGAAAAGTGGAATTCTAATGCCTGTAAAAGAAACCGTGATTTTATTGTGGGCTACATTGATGATGTGAAAAGATATGGTTATATTGAAAATCGGTTGAAAACTCTTTCCATGATAGTAGATGCCAATATTTTCAAAAACATCAATCCCGGAAAGAAGATCAATCCCTGCTTCGAATGTGATGTGTGCTTTTGTTCAAATTGCAGCCAGACCACTAGTGAAATAATTCGCGACGAGCTTGTTCCGGCCCTTTCTCCGCATGGTTTTAACGAATATGTCCTGAACAAATGCGCTGAAGCCCTTTGGATAGAATATCGCGCCGGAAAATCATATACTTCCTATGATGATTTGATGAATTTGCTGAATATGATTGGTGTTTTTAAAGATATTTTTCAAATGCTTTCCGAGGATATTAAAGATTATGTCGCACAAAAAATTTTCTGGCGTCTCAATGATGTGATTTACAGGCATGTTATCCTTGAATGGATAGATGAGACCGGAGACATCAAAATGAATATTTACGGTAAAGGCTGGGAAAAGCATCCGCGTTTTGCAAAATATGCAAAAGGATATATACATCATGGCGAGGAACTTTCAGAGGCTTATCAAGCAGCCGGCTATTGTCTCCATCTGAACAGCAAAGAAGGCCAACACCAGCGTTTGACGGAAATTATTCTTTCCGGTGGAACTCCTTTAATAAAACGCAGAACTTTTTCAATTTTTTCCACCGACACTGAAAGACATGTCCTGAAAAAATTAGCTTTGTATATTACAGGAACTAACGGTAAAATAGCGCTTGACAAGGAAGAAAAGGCAATATGGAATGGATTGCTCTACTACTATGCGGTACAGGCTGTAAATAAAAACCCTCAAATCAATTTAATAGAGTTGGAAAACATCGTTTCAGGAGAACTTTACAAGCGTATTGAACAGCCGGACTGGCTGCTTGCGCAATGGGAGAAACTGAATTTTTCCAGTCGTGAGCAACTGATAGAATTGTTACGATCCGGAAAAAAGGATAATCGCATTACGAATGTAAGATTAAGCCAGTCAGAAAAAAAACTTACAGAAATTTTCAACGTGAATATAGCAAAGAATATCATCAGATACGCTATGATAATTCTAAAACAGGAATTCCATTTAAAGCTTCCTGTTTTCAGCGGGGCTGAAAAAAATATCCTGGAGCTGACATTGTGTGGCAATAGGATTTCCGAGATGGAAGCCTGTATTGAACGCATTTCTGATAAAAGCTCTGCCATTTTGATAGATGCCGCTAAAAAAATCTCACTTTTCAAGCCGGACACAAAGAAAGCAAGGGAATATCTTGCGTCTGTTCTTGAAATTAGATTGTCTTCGCAGGAAAAATTTGACTGCGCATGGTTGCTTGCAATAAATGGCGAGCTGGAAGACGGGAAAAATCTTATTGAACAACTGTACCAGGAAAGTCCTTGTGTTAAAGATGGTTACGCTACAATAGCCAGGCATTCTCTGCTTCCTCATGGAGACTATAAAACAGCGCTGGATTTGATACTTTGGGACAAGAAGTTCAATCGTCTCTCCGAAAATGGTTTTAAACAACTTGCCGTCGTTTACGCATTTAATGACTGTTTCATAGAGGCAGAGAACGTAATAGATTTTCTTTATTCTGAAAACATGTCGCGGCGCGACGTATTTGCGGAGATCGCTTATGCCAGATTTTTGCCGGTGGAAGATTTCCGCAATATGTCCAAATGGTTTGAGAAGGACCTTGCAACCGGGAGAATGACCGATGTATGGAAAATTAAATATGCCATGGCTGTCGGGGCTTGCGGAGAGGGTCTGAAAGCGGAAACGTTTATTGAAGATATTTATCGCGAAAATCACAATATAAAGGATGGATTCTCTTCTCTTGGCGCTGGACTGCTTGAAGCTGGCGAGTTTAAAAAAGCAGTTGCGTTTTTCGAGGCCGACGAATCTTTGGGCAGAAGTTCTTCCGCTTTCGCGCAAAACCATTCCTCCGCATATCTTGCGGCTGGTGAGTTTGAAAAAGCAAAAAATATTATTTTAAAGTACAATCTCGTCGCCGCCCGCACTCTGTCCATACTTTTAAGGTGGCACTGCTCAGGCATGACCATTTTCAACGATTACGGAAAAATATTCGAGCTGCTGGCCCTGGACCACGGAAGAAACATGGCAGACATGATTACTTTCCGGCAGGAAATCATATTCAATCTGATGCACGGAAACATTGCCGGCGCGGAAGAAGCGTTTATCAGGGCCTTGGGCCATTCTTCTGCTTCCGACGCGGTTTTTATCAGAGGTATGTATGCGTTCTACAGCATGTTTTTCACTGATGACAGGCCGCGCGCGTCTGCGGCCCTTGAAGGCCTGGACGTACCGTTGCTTTCAAAATTTACATTTTCTCTTGCGGCAACCGCCTGCGGGCTGGTCGGCAGGATGGAAAAGACGCTTGAAATATACAAGTATATGAAAAGTATATGTCCATATGTTTTTCTTATAAAAGATTCATCTACCGCGCAGAGACTTATCTTTTATGCGGTTACCGCTCATAAAACCGGGAATATCTCATTGAGGGACAAATGCCTGGAATTTTCAAAGGCAAACTCGAAAATGTTTGATTTTTATTATAAGGGCCTTTCAAAATTTATTGAAGAAACGCCACCGGCAAAAGCTGAACTATTGCCGGATTTCCAAATGCCATGGGACTGAAGTTATGAGCAAATCCAAAACATTGTGTTATGAAAGACTGACGGAATTTACCCGTGAATGCCTCCTGGCGGCGGGACTGGACGGACAGGACGCGGAAAATACCGCCAGGGGAATTTGCCTGGCATCGCTGAGAGGGATTGACTCTCACGGGATAAGGCTCCTGCCTCATTATGTAAAATGCATCCTTGGCGGGAGAATCAATAAAAATCCCGTGCTGAAATTCCGTTCGTCCCTGCCCGCATGCCATATCCTTGACGCCGACCATGGCATTTCCTACAGCGCAGGCCTGGCGGCAATGGAAAAGTGCATTGACGCCGCCCGCAGATACGGAGCCGGTATCACCGCGGTTGAAAACTCCAATCATTGCGGGATGATGGCTTTTTATGCGCTTGAAGCGGCAAAAAAGGACATGATCGGCATTGCCATGACCCATGCAACTCCCAAAATGCAGAGTTACGGCTCAAAAAGCACTTTTTTCGGGACGAATCCGGTATGTATAACCGCCCCCATGTCGGATGAAGAACCTTTCTGTTACGACTCGGCGCCGACCCCTTTTACATCCAATAAGGTGAAAATGTATAAAGAGGCAGGTATGCCGCTTCCCCCGGGCTGCGCCGCCGATGCGGACGGAAATGAAACTCTTGACGCCGAAAAGGCCGTGCAGCTTCTCCCTATAGGCTTATACAAGGGAGTTGGCCTTTCCATGTGCGTTGACATTTTCTGCGCGATGTTTACAGGGATGCCGGCCGGAAACAAAGTCTCGCAGATGTATGGCACTGATTATGCGGAGAAACGTTCACTCGGACAATTCTATATGGCTATTAATATTGAGGCATTCCGCCCTCCGGCGGAATTTAAGAAACAGCTTCAGAAAACGGTAAATGAACTCAGGAAGCAGCCGGCCGGGGATAAAAAAAAGGTAATGGCCCCGGGTGACCCTGAGAAAGCAATTGCCCGGGAACGCCTTGAAAACGGCATACCTGTTTCCGAGGCCCTTTTGGAAGAATTGAATTCAACAGCGCTGGAACTGGGGGTGAAAACACTTAATGAGGACTGAAAAGACAATAGCGATAATTCCGGCAAGAGGCGGCTCCAAGGGAATTCCGCGGAAAAACATCGCGGACCTCAATGGCAAGCCTTTGATAGCCTATACCATTGAACAGGCCCTGGAGGCTGGAACAATAGATGAAGTGCTGGTAAACAGCGAAGACACCGAAATCCGTGAAATTGCAAAAAAATTCGGGGCGGAAACGATGTCGCGCCCGGAAGAACTCTCAAATGACAACAGTATGCAGGAAGTCGACAAATTGTTATACTGGACGCTTAATGAACTGAAAAAGCAGGGCCGGGAATATCATATAGGGGTATTGCTCTATCCGACATCGCCTCTGCGGAAGACGGCCACAATCGACCGGGCGGTGAAAATGATAAGGGAAGAACTTTACGATTCGGTGCTTTCCCTCTATGAAGACAAAACCTATCTCTGGCATATAGACAGCCGCCAGGCTTATCCTGTCAACTACATACCTGAAAAACGCGGCCCGAGACAGAAGGAAACCTGGAACCAGTACGCCGAAAACAAGGCGGTGTATGCCTTTAGAACTGAACTTCTGCTGGAAACCGGATGCCGCCTTGGGGGAAAGATAGGATATGTGCTCATGGATAAGTTGCAGAGCATAGACGTTGACAGCCCCGATGACCTGGCTCTGGTAAGAAATATAATGAAAAACAGGGAAAGTTGAGTTTATGTCATCCCGCAAAGACAAGATACTGATTACCGGAGCGTGCGGCATCCTCGGTACAGCCTTGGCCGGGCTGCCCGGCAGAAAAATCTTTTTCGACCGCTGTGAAAAGTCGGAGCTTCTGGGAGACGGCGCAGAGTTTGTACAAGGTGATGTGTGTGATTATGAATTGATGCGGAAGCTCCTTTCCGAATGCCATACTCTTATACATCTCGCAGGCTGCAGCGACTCCCGCAAAACCGATCCTGAAACTCAGTCCAACATATTCAATGACAATATCCGCGGGGCCAAAACCGCATTTGACGCCGCCCGTGACGCGAAAATTGAAAAAATCATTTACGCAAGCAGCAATCACGCGGTGGGAATGTACGAAATTGAAAACCTGCCTGTAATATACAAACTCCAGCATGATGTCAAAATCGATGAAAATGTGCCGGTCCGACCGGACTCGTTTTATGGAGTAAGCAAAGTCTTCGGTGAAACCTATGGGCGCTTTATCGCCGAAAACGGCGGGCCTAAAGTTTATGTTCTCAGAATCGGAAGTGTCCGGGACGCCAGCGAAGACCATCCATACGCTTATGCTGAATGGGGGGTGCGTAAAGATTTATGGAAAAGGGGGAGCTCCGAATACATTGAGCAGGAAGAAAGACTGAAAGCTATATGGCTTTCAAGGAGGGATTTTCTGCAATTAATTGAAAAAGCCCTGGAATACGATGGCGCTATGTTTGATATTTTTTACGGGGTCAGCGCTAATGAAAGAGGCTGGTTCAACCTTGAACACACTCGGAAAAATCTTGGCTTTGTTCCTCTTGACAACTCTGAAGCCTGGTTTCAAATCAAGAGCAAGCCGTCAAACGGGCATATCATCAAGCCCGATGATGTGAGCGTTGCCGCTATAATCCCTTTAAAAAAGGACTGGCTTTCAGAAAATGACGATTTCTTTTATAAACTTTTGGCTGTCACTATCGGGGCCGCAAAAAACTCCAGACTGGTCAATAATGTTTTTGTAGCCACTGATTCGGAAGAGGTCAGTGAGAAAGCGAAAGCGTTTGGCGCGGATGTCCCGTTTCTGCGCCCGAAATCCTTGTCCGAGGAAGATGTCAGAGTTGACCAGGTGCTGAAATACTTTCTGGAACGGCTGGAAGATGTAAACAGGCATTACGAAGTTATTGTTTCTCTCGACATAACACATCCATTCAGACCGGCTGATTTGATTGATAATATGCTGACAATGCTTCTTGCGGAATCGTTTACGTCGGTTGTGCCCGGAATGAGGGAAAAGCGCCCGCTGATCATCCCGCGCGAAAAAGAGAGGGCAATAAGGATAGACCAATATGCCAGTCTGCGAAAAGACAGGGAGCCTTATTTTCTCATGCTGCCTTCCCTGGCATGCGCCACGCTTTCCGAGTTCATCTATAAAAGCACCCGCTTCGGGAGCAAGACAGGCATAATGGAAATAGATTTTCCTTTCTGCGCCGTCGAGATCAGAAACAGGTCGCCGGAAACGGAGAGCTTGATTGAAAAAATTAGCGGTAAAACTGACAGGCCGGACAAATGAAAAGCTGTTTCATACTCACAATTGACAAGACGTTCGATCTGCAGGATTGTTCCTGTGATCACATAATCGCCCCTCCCGGGGTTGAGGTAAATGCAGCTCGCGGCCTGATGCACAGGAATGGGATTCCGTTTTCAATTTTCAATCTTAAACTGTTTTCGATTTTCAGGAAATCCTCCGAAATCCACCTGACCGGCGGCGCCATCGCGCCGCTTCCCGAAATATTAAAAGTGTTCAGTGCCTGGATGAAGATATTGCCACGGAAAAAGCCGGCGTGCAAACTGTCCACCGAACAGGGCATGATTGATCTTGATGATGATATGAACTTGTTTATGGGGCACCGTGTTTTTTTTCCTGCGGTCTTTCTTTTTTTTGCGTCTGCCGCAATTTTTGCGTCTGCCGCATTTTTTTTTAATTTCCAGTTGGCTTTTATCCTCCTTGTTTTTTCAGGCATCCTAGTCTCGGCCATTGAACTGGCGACAAAAAAACGGGATGGGGCCAAATTGTTCATAAGATTTCTCAAGGCAGGGAAAA
This sequence comes from Lentisphaerae bacterium GWF2_44_16, assembly GCA_001803225.1. Taxonomy (GTDB): domain Bacteria; phylum Verrucomicrobiota; class Lentisphaeria; order Victivallales; family GWF2-45-14; genus GWF2-44-16. The sequence goes on from MHBF01000018.1 coordinate 8,370, forward strand.
AGCAGGGAAAATCAGGAAAATTCCCTGTTCCGTTATATTCCTCAGACTGGGAGCTCGGATGGAAGATGAGGGGAAATCTCGACTTAAAAATCAGACTTGACGACTGCTGTGACAAAGACGCCCCCGAATGGAAGCTGACGACCGATTCACAAGGTAACCGCATGATACCGGACGGAAACGGTTCAGCAAGGAAAATCTATACAATGGGCTGTTCATTCACATACGGGTTCGGTGTAGATGACCCAAAAACCTATCCGGCTGTTTTGCAGAGATTACTGGGAAAAGAATTTCAGGTAATCAATCTCTCCGGTTGCGCGTATTCCACTTATCAGAACCTTTTGAAACTGGAAAAACTTCTTGAAGGGGATTCTCAGCCTGAATTAATTATATACGGTTTTCATTCCAATATACTGGAAAGGTCCATATTCAATCTGGAAAGAGCACAGGTGCACAAGGGCTTTAAAATGCCGTCATGCGTATCAAAAAAAGGCAGGCTGATACGCAGAAAGCCCCATCCCTACTGGATATTTCCGCTGAGCGGGCGCTCAGTTTTGTTTTCAAAAGCCGAGCTGCATTACAACCGTTTTTTTTCCGGTCCCCAGGATGACAGTACCAAAATGACCACTGAAATGCATCTCCTCCTCCTCATGAATCAGAGGTGCGCGAAAAAAAGAATTAGATTTTTTGTCTACGAACTTTCCTGCAGCAATCGTCTTACCGGGGAATGGCGCGGGGAAATGATGAAAAGCGGATTGCTCTGGAGTTCTTCCGGCCTGGATATAGAAAAAATCCCGGAGCGCTGGAATCTTCTCCCTTACGACAGACATCCCAATTCCGGCGCTCACGAACACTGGGCAAAGCAACTGAATGGACTTATACGGGAGGATTTCAAAAACCTCTGCCACCCCACGGAACAGTCTTCTACTTCCAATGAAAACATATCACCCTTTGCATACACGCTTTTTTAGGAGCAATCATGACAAACGACCCTTATGAAGCAAAAAAAGAGATACTCATGAAAGCCTTTCGCAGTTGCAAATGCTGGAAGCTGCCGCCGGGGGATTATTTTGAATTCGGCCTTTACCAGGGGTTCAGCTTCATCAACGCTTATAAAATGGCTGAAGTTTTCGGCCATGGGCATATGCGGTTCTATGGTTTTGATTCTTTTAAAGGCTTACCCGCCGATTTTGTCCGGAGCGAAAAAGAAATGGACAGATTTGAAGCCGGACAATTCTCGTGCACCGAGGAGGCTTTCCGCAAAAAACTTGAAGAAGCGGCGGTTGATCAGAACAGGGTAACACTGATTCCCGGTTTCTATGAAAACAGTCTTAACGCCGAAGCAAAAAAAGAAATCGGCCCCGCCAGAGCGTCGGTTGTGTGGATTGACTGCGATATATATTCATCCGCCATGCTCGCTCTGGAATTCATGACTGATTTTCTCGGAAACGGTTCGTTTCTGATTTTCGATGACTGGTTTTCTTTCGGTGCCATGCCGGGGGCGGGCGAGATGGCCGCCACGGAAGACTGGCTGAAAAAACATCCCGAAATCAGACTTGTGGAATATCACAAGTTCCATACTGCAGGAATCAGCTTTCTGGTTCAGAAAAGAGAAAAAGGAGCTTGTTGATGAATATATTCTTTGCAATTCACACGCTTCAGATTTTCGACACGGCCCTGTCCATATTGTGTCAGATCAAATCCCAAGTTCCGGCAATGCGGGTGACTGTTATTTTGGGTTTGACTGATTATACTGAAATCAGGCCCCCTGATTTTCTCCTGAACCTCTGCGCCCGGACGGCAGACAGAATCATAGTGATAAAAAACAGCGGCTACTCTTCCGGAATGATGGCTTTTTTTGACGCGCTGCATGTCAGATCTGAGATACTTGATGCCGCGCCTGGAGCGTCATCCGCCGACGGGACGTTGACCATTGCAGAACTTGTCAGAAAATCATTTCCACAGAAAACGCATTTCATAAGATCTCACGGCAATTATTCAGTTACAGCTTTGAATTGTATCAAAGCGGCCAGAAATTCAGGAGGCCTGAGCATTGCGTTGCTTGAGTCGCTGTATCCGCCGGAGCACTCTGTCCCCCTCTCGTACCTGAAGTCGTACACGGAATTCCACACAGGCCTGATTGATGTCTTTCTCGCAAATGTGCCGGAACATGTTGAACAGTTGAAAACGGTGGGGTTTAAAAATTACTGTGTGATAGGTTATACCAAGTTTTATCCGGCATGGCAGGAAGCCATCGCCGGATATGTGAAAGAAAAAGGCTTGGAAAAAGACTCCGGCAGAAAAATCATTTCCGTTTTCACCAGGGGGGAAAACAAATGCGACAGGCAGCAGCTTATGCCGCATGAAAATCTCAAGCTGATACTGGAGGATATTTACAACACCGTCAAGGTGAATTTCGACGACTTTCTCATTTACATAAAACCGCACCCTTTTCAGGACTTCTCTTTTCTGAAAGAACTCATCCGGGATTGGGAAAACACAAGCCTGTCCTTTGAATTCCCCCCGGTACTGATGCAGGTTTCCGACCTTATCCTGACGACTTTCTCAACTACCGCCCTGGATGCCGTAGCGGCAGGGAGATTTCTCATAGAGTACTTTATTGAAAACGACTATTTCCGCTCCGTCTACAAACACGGCTCCACTTTCAGGCAGTTCGGCATAAAGAGCTGCTGCGACCATGACGGTTTTGTGAAAATGCTTGATGAATTCAAAGAGCGCGGGACCCGGATGGAATACAAGAACTTTTACGATCCGCGCAAAGGTTTTTCCAATCTTATTTTCCTTTTGAGTTCCTGAAATTAACGGATAGTATGCTTATGAAAGAAAAAACCAAAAGGCCCTGTCATTATTCAGATTTGTTTATCAAGTATAACGGCGACGTTTTCCCATGCTGTGAAGTGTGGTGCCGCAACGAACTGAAAATCGGCAGCCTGGACGATCCCGGCATATTGTCCAGGATACTGGACTACAAACCTCCGGCGTCCTGTGAATGCCAGAACTATAAACTGAGGGAAGCTCGCGAAGGCGACAATTTCAAGTCATCGTTTCTGAACATAGAATTTTCCCTGAAATGCCAGGCTTCCTGCGCCATGTGCTGCGTGGAGGCGCCGGAATGGAAGGGGAAATATAATGACGGATATTTTGACATTATCGGACAGATCGCCGAACATTTCCAGCCGGATGAACTGCTGGTGCAGGGCGGGGAGGTCTTATTTCAGGACAACACAATGGAGTTTCTTTCCAAGCTGAGGGCTTCTTTGCCGCGAACCGCTTTCTGCCTGGTTACGAACGGTTGTTTCAAGAACAGGAAAACGCTGGACTCTCTGAAAATTTTTAACAGGATAGGGGTCTCGCTGGTCGGCTTCCAGAACGAGACATATAAAAAAATCATGGGCCTCGATCTGGACATAACAAAGAAATTCATAGAATACGTCCATAATGAGACTGACATCAAAACACTGCTTAAATTTCTCTCTACCCCTTCAAATATACATGAAATACCGCTTTTCATGGAATGGGCCGCCGGCAATCCACCCAACGCGGTTGTTTTCGAGGACACCGGCTTCTGGCAGTATGTGAATAAAAACGCTCCTTTCAGTTACTGGAATAAAATACTGTTCAGGACCAGAAATGATTTTCTGCGGACAGTTGAAAACAACGCCGAAACTGTTCTGCGCAATAAACTGAAAATTTATCTCAGGCCGCACATTGTCGACCTTCTGTCTCTGTCCCCCGGCGATTTTCCCGGGACATTGAAAGACTATGTCATCCTGCATGACATCCATATCAAATATGAGGATTTATAATAAATGACAGTAAGCGTATTTGACATCACCGTCTGCGACTGGAACACCGGCAACAGGATAATAGCGGAGTCGGTGTACGAGGTCCTCTACAATCTCTTTCCGTCCCATGTGCTCATATCGCTGCCCTACTGGGAACCTTTCACCCCTATGACGCTCGACTATGTCAGAGAAAGCGATTACGTCTTTTTCGGAGGTGGAAACCACTTGTCCTCGCGGCTGGAGAATTTTTTCTGGGGCGTGACCGAGGAAAATTACAGGAGCGTCAGGAACGTCCTTCTCCTGGGCCTGGGATGGTGGAAATACGAGGGCAGAGTCGAGGAAAACGCGGAGAGGGTGCTCAGGCACACTCTGCATCCGGGTTTGTTGCATTCCGTAAGGGACAGTTACGCGAAGGAAAAGCTTTCTTCCATAGGGATTGACAATGTGCTTGTGACCGGATGTCCTTCGATGTGGGGCCTGACCCCCGAACATTGCGAAAGCATCGAAAAAGACAAATCCGACAGCGTGCTGTTTACGTTCTCCTCCGATTATGCCCCGGACATGAAAAGGGATTCCCAGATCCTTCAGACGCTGAAAAAAAACTATGAGAAGCTTTATTTCTGGCCTCAGGGGCCCGCCGACTGCGGTTACATAAGAAAATTCGATTTTTCAGGCACTGTCCTGCCTGCGAATTTGCCGGCCCTCGACAATTATCTTGAGAACACCAGGACCGATTACATCGGTACCAGGCTGCATGCGGGAATTAAGGCAATGCAGCATTCAAGGCGCAGCATAATTGTCGCAATAGATAACCGTGCTGCGGAAAAGGGCAAAGACTTCAACCTGCCGGTGGTGAGTTCGGAAAAGCTTGAAAAAATAGACGGCAAAATTAACAGCTCATGGAGAACCAAACTTAAAATTCCTCTGGACAATATAGAAAAATGGAAACGGCAGTTCAAACAATGACAAGTCTGCGCCTGAGGGCCGTATATAATAAAAAAAGGTCTGGTTGAGCATGCAAATTCTTTTCGTCTACATAGATTCTCATGCAAGCAGCGGTTTTTCCACCGGACTGGGAATAGCTTCCCTGTCGGGCTTCCTCAGAAAGCACGGTCTTGAAACGGGGTTGGTTTATTACCGCGGGCCTGAAGATACTTCATACCTCATGGATAAACTCAGGTTCTGCAAGCCGGATGCGGTTGGTTTTTACAGCACATCGTCAGGATATAATGCTGTCAGCGAATTGTCCGGACTGATTAAAAGCGAGTCTGACGCTGTTTTGTTCTATGGAGGAATTCACGCAATCAGCTTTCCAGAACTGCTTTTCAGAACACCCGTTGACGCTATTTGTTACGGATGCGGAGAAATACCCATGCTGGAATATTTCCTCAACCCGTCAAAAAGAAACATCCCCGGCCTCTATTTCAGGGAATCCACGCCTCCCGGCACTGATTTCGTTCCTTACTTCCCTCCCGGGGATATGCATGACGAACTCCTGGATTTCGACTATGACATTTTTCTTGCCGAACTGAAAAGATTCCCGCAGTTCAGAAAAGAGGACTACCGACTGGAAATAATTTTCAACCGCGGCTGTCCCTTCTCCTGCCGTTTCTGTTCCAATCACGTACTCAATAAAATCTATGAGGGAAAATATATCAGCCCCTCTCCAGGCGCATCCATCGAAACCCTCAGGAGGGCCTTGAAAAACACCGGCTTCAAAAGGGTTGAAATCCATGATGATACTTTTACCCTCAACAAAAAATGGTTCCGTCACTTCATAAAGCGCTACATCGATGAAATCGCCCTGCCTTTTCAATGCAATCTCAGGGCCGGCTGTTTCGATGACGAAGATGCCGAACTCCTGAAGAAGGCGAACATTGAAACCGCCTGGCTCGGACTGGAATCAGGCAATGAAAATATCCGTATGAATATTATGAATAAAACTGTGTCTGATAAGCAGCTTGCGGATGCCCTTCGAATCCTTGAAAAACATAAAATCAACGTCACAACTCAAAACATGATAGGTGTACCGGGAGAAACTCCCGATATGTTTCTTGATACGGTACGTTTCAATGCCCGCTATAATCCCGGTTCCGCGCTTTTGAGTATATACTATCCTTATCCTGGAACACAACTGTATAAGACGTGCCTGGAAAATGGTTACCTCAAAGAGAGCATACATGCCAGGGAACGAACGGGCCCTGTCTTGGAACTGCCTGATTTTCCAAAGGAGAAAATACAGTTTTATTTTGATAATTTCAGGAGTCTGATAGAATATGAAAAACAAAGGAAGGGTTCTTTATTTATGCCGGAACTAACTGACGCGAATGTGGAAAAGGTACTGAGAATGTATAAGAATAAAACAGTTTGGCCGGTTGATATTGGCGCATTGAAATCTACCCGGCCTGTAAGTTATTCCTACGGACTTGACAGAGGCATGTCTATAGACAGATATTATATAGAAAAATTTTTAAAGGCCCATGCCGGCGATATTAAAAACCGCTGTCTGGAAATGCTGGACGCAAGTTACACAAAGAATTATGGCGGCGACAATGTAACTGCTTCCGACGTGCTGGATATTGACGCAAGCAATACTAGCGCTACTGTTGTCAGCGACCTGCAAAATGCCGGATGTATTAAAGATAACACCTATGATTGTTTCATATGTACACAGACACTTCACCTCATTAGTGATTTCGGGGCCTGCATAAGCGAAATTTATCGTATTCTTAATGATGGTGGAGTATTATTGGCGACAGTCCCTTGTCTGAGCCGTTGTGACATAGCGGCCGGAGGAGAAAATGATTTATGGCGCATGACTCCTGCCGGAGCTAAATATGCGTTCGGAAAAGTCTTCGGCGAGGAAAATATAGAAATATTCATCTATGGAAACGTAAAAACAGGTATGGCCTTCTGGGAAGGTTTGGCGCAGGAAGATTTGGATGAGAAAGACTTTGATTATGTGGATGTGGATTTCCCTGTACTTGTCGGTATCCGCGCTGTAAAAGGCAAATACAGAAAAACTGAACAGAAAGTAAAAAGGATTACAAAGACTGAGCCGAATTGCACGGTACTGCTTTACCATCGCGTCAATGAGCTGGAAAACGACCCTGACATGCTCTGTGTTACGCCTGAGAATTTTAAGAAGCATCTCTCATTTTTCAGCCGTAAATATGAAATCCTTACGCCTGCCGAATTCGGAAAATGCCTCGAACAAAAGTCATGGCCAGCCCAGGAAAGTATCCTGATAACTTTTGATGACGGTTACGCCGACAACTTCAATCAGGCAGCGCCGATACTTCAGCAGTATGGGACCGGGGCGTTTTTCTTCGCTTCCAGCGGATATATAGGCTCGGAATATGAATTCTGGTGGGATGAACTGCAAAAATACATTTATAACGGCAGGCGGGAGCTTGTGATTTCCGCAGGTTACCTGATGCCGGATTTCAGGGCTGAACTTGCAAGCATGGAACAGAAGGAAGAATGCTATGTCCAACTGGTCAATATGATGAAAGGCGTCAATTCAGAAAAAATAAATGATTTGCTGAACTATCTTTCAGACTGGAGCGGCCTGCATCGAACGGCACGTGAAGCTAACCGGATCATGACTGAAAAAGAACTTAAATCCCTGGACCTGATACCAAACATGGAAATCGGCGCACACACAATATCACATACAAGACTTTCCATGATGAACGTTTTTCAACAGTACACAGAGATTGGAAAGGATGCGGAAAATCTTTCCAGGATACTGGACAGGCGTATTCGTACTCTTTCTTATCCTTTTGGCACACGTACGGAACAGACAGAGGTGACATATAATATAAGCGCACTTGCAGGATATGACTTTGCCTTTATTAATGATGGCAATAAACTCAGTGAAGCTGCTTTGTGCCGCATGGAGTTGTCAAGATTTATAATTAGGAACTGGACTATTCCTGAATTGCGGTCAAACCTGGACAGCGTATTCGCGACGCATCTAAAAAAGGAAAGGTCTGATTATAATATTGCAATTATTAATGAGAAACTCGTAAAATTCACCCTGAGCAATCTCTTCGAAACCGGAATCAAAAAAGTTGTTGTTTTCGGTGTCGGCCAGCATACGATATGGTTATTGGCGCTAATGAAGGTATTGAAGCTTCCCGAACCTGTAGCCCTGCTGGATGACAATGCCCCTTCGGAACCCAATAAGATTTTGGGTATAAAATATTGCAAGCCGAATAAAATTTCACCTGCCGATTTTGAATGTATTATAATTTCCAGTGATTGTTACTTCGCAAAACTCGCAAAGAGTATCCGGGTTGTATTTCCTGATAAGAAATTGATTAATCTTTATGAAGGACTTCAACCAATATCTTATCCCAAAAGAAAAGTGGAACATATTTTGAATATGGAGCTTTGAAATATGCGGATACTGCTGGTATCAGATTACCTGTATGGAGGCGGTGCCGAGAGGATGGCCTATGAGCTGTTTCTGGGCCTTAATGAAAACGGTCATAACGCGAAACTTATCTGCGCGGCCGAGAGAATCTCCTCCGTAAAGGATAAAGGAATCGAACTCCTTTATGCTCCCGAGACAAGGCCCATGCCTCCTTCAGAACACTTGGAAAAATATAAGTCCTTTCTTGATATGGTCTATGAATTTAATCCTGACCTGGTGCATATTCACAATATTCACGGAAGCACGCTGCCCCTTCAGGCCGTATTTCAGCTTGCCGTGAAATATCCGGTGTGCTGGACCATGCATGATGTGTGGCCTGTTACAGGAGGTTGCTGTTTGCCGTACGGATGCAGTCAATATAAAAATCCGGCAGGCTGCGGTAACTGCCCGGATGATTCTCTTGACCGCTCATTTTGTTTGAAATTCCCTGTCTCACAACAGTATGGGCTGATGCAAAATCTATGGCGCAGATCAAATAATATAACAGCAGTATGCCCTTCCGACTGGATGAGAAAACAAATCGCGGCAGCGGAATTGAGCAGAAATTTATCAGATATAACAGTTATTCATAATGGTATTAAAGGTGTCAATGATATTCTGAACGTTCCACCGTTTTTCCGGAAACTGAACCCGCCGCTTGTTCTCGTTATGGCAACATCGCTTAAGCTCCCATTAAAAGGTTCTCTACAGGCGTTGGAAATTTTCAGAAAGCTTGCTGAAGCAAACAAATTTTCTATTCTCTGGGTAGGAAACGGTTCTCGCGAACTGTCGGAGGAAGCATCATCCTTTTGTACGAGCATGGCGCTGCCGTACACAGACAACCGCTCAGATATTGATATGATTTATCGTAACTGCGATATCCTTTTCATGCCCAGTTTATATGAAAACTTCCCTACGACTATTCTTGAAGCAATGTCTGCCGGACTTATTGTAGTGGCCCATGATGTCGGCGGCGTTTCTGAACAGTTGAAAGATGGAGAAACCGGCTTCATTTACAAAACAGAAAAGGATGCTGAGTTGAAGCTGGGAACAGTCTTGAAAATGAACGAACTTGAACGCAAAAAAATGGGGAAAAACGCATTGCATGAATTTCAGAAGAGATTTTCCCTTGATGTATATGTTAAACGCCATATTGAACTGTATAAATCCGTCCATTCATCTCACACACAGGGAACGGAAGTATTTTCCGTAGGCAAAAACTCATGGAATTACCTAAACAAAGAATACACCAAAACAGAAATAAGTGAACGTTTAAAACGGAGAAATAACGAACGTTTAAGACGGAGAAATCTGGAAGCATTAAGAGACAGGCTGGTGCATTCCAGGCTGGATATCATGGTACAATCCTCAAGCACAATCCCGTGCAGAATTGCATTATATGGCGCCGGCATTCATACAAAGTGGCTCCTCGGAAAAATACTCAGTACACGTAAAGATATCATAGTGAATTATATCCTTGATGACAGCAAGTCAGAAACTGATTCAGGCGGAATTCCGATAATAAATCCGTCTGCGCTTCTTCCGTCTGCGGTTGATGCAGTCATACCATCATCTGAACTCAACGAACTGAAAATGTCAATTATATTAAAGAACATTTTCGGTGACAACATCCGTGTTTTCCGACTTTATGAAAACCTGAATATGGATGAATTATTGAAATTCCTGCCTGAAAAAAGAAAAATGTAACGATTGCGATATCATAATTTTTAATTGTGTCATTGGAAAAATATTCTTGACTTTATTTTGCCTCGTTCTTATATTCTTCAGTGATTTGTTTTATGGAATATCGGAAAACTTTTACAGTTATCCTGCCGGTTCACTGTAATTTTCAGATAATGCTGTCATATTGAGGTGTATATGAAAATACTTTTAGATGTAAGAGCAAGCTCTCTGCTCCGTCATGGAGTCGGCAGGTTTGCCGCTGAAGTATCTTCCCGTTTACCCGGCTTGTGCCCGGAATGGGAATGGATCTTCCTCAATTATGATTCAAACCCGGAAATGATGGCGAAAGAAGAGCATGACGGCAATATCATAAACCTGTGGGGCAATTCGGGACTCCATAATTATGTATCTGACCAGATAATGTATTCTGCGTTACTCAAAAGACATAACCCCGATCTGATCCACTCCTTCTGGTATCATCTGCCGGAAATGTATCGCGGAATAAAAATACTGACAGTGCACGACAGGCTTCAGGAAAAGGGATTCCCCGAACACAATGAAGATCATGTACTGAAAGACAGATATTGGATGAACCGGTCAATATCATCAGCTGACGCAATCATCGTAAACAGCTTGTCAACAATGCGGGACCTTGTACACTGCAACCGGATAGGGCCTGAAAATATATTTCTGACCTACCTGGCGGCAAATGAAGAATTCTTTAAAAAAGATATAAAAAGACTCAATTCTCTGAGAAAAAAATATTCACTGCCTGAAAGATATATATTTCTTTCTTCTCACAGCAGCGTATCATACAAAAACACGGAATTTGTTTCCAATATCATCAGGAAGCTCCGTTCAAAAGGCATTGATGTTCCTCCGCTTCTAAGCACCGGCGGAGACGTTATCGAGCGGGAAAACGGCTGGATACGTCTTCCCTATTTAAGTCTCAGTGACTTGGCCGCAGTCGTAACAGGGGCTGAATTCATGATTTATCCATCTCTCGGGGAAGGCTTCGGTCTGCCGCCTCTCGAAGCTATGGCTGCCGGCACACCGGTAATAACATCCAACGCAGACTCCCTGCCTGAAGTCTGCGGAGAGGCCGCCATATATTTTGATCCGAACTCCGCGGATGATCTTTCCGGTTCAATCAATCTCTTGCTGAATAATAAGAAATTATCTGAATATTTGAGAGAAAAAGGTTCTTCCAGGGCCAGGCTTTTTTCATGGGATAAATGCGCACTCGAAACAATATCCGCCATAAAGAAAGTCATTTCCAGAAAAAAAGAACGGCCTGTTTTTACATTCCCGATGAACTGGGACGAAATGGATTTCGCTTTCAATCTGCCGCCTGTGCCGCAAATGAAAATAAAAGAGCCGGAAAGCCTTCTTTATGCGGTAGAGATGCTCTCGAGAAGAAATAACAAGCCCGAAGCACTGAAGCTTCTCTGTCACGGCCTGAAACTCTTCCCGGACAGTCCCGACATTTTACGGGAACTGGGAAAAATCTATAAATCCGAGAAACAATGGAAAAAAGCTTCCGGATATTTCCGCAGCCTGCTCCGTATTGCGGAAAAACTCGCGGCTCCGCAGCATCTGCGCAGCGGGTCTTATCACCTGGCAGAATGCGAATTCAATCTGAAAAATTACAGGAAGGCGGAAGAGTTTTTCAAACAATGTCTTAAACACTGCCCCGACCACAAAACGGCCCCGCTCTTTCTGAAGAAAATCAAAAAAACAGTGAGAACGGGCAGAAAAAATCCGTAAATTTAAGCAATAGAATTTACTGCAAAGGGTATTTATGAAAACCAGAGTGATATTTATTTATGTAGTCCCGTATGGGGCCCCCGCGTGGGAACTCAATACTTTTTATGCGCTGACCATGAAAAAATACGGCATAGAATCTGCTTTTCTGGCTCATGGGATAGAAGATGGCTGTAAAGATTTCCCCGTGCCGGTACACCCTTATAAATTTCATGATTTCCGCCTTGACGCCGCCACAAAGAAATTCATTCTTGACTTCAATCCCGACATCATTCACCTCTGTTCCCCGCGTTTTCTCGCAATCCGGGTCGTGCTGGAAGCTCTGATGCTGACAAATGCCGAACTTATAGTAAAACACGAGGATGAGGAAATTTTCATCGCGACACAGGACCACATAAGCGTATCACCGAGAAAAGCGTTTGAACCGGGCATTACAGCGTCCCTCAACCCAGAACGGCTACAGGCCCTTTTCAGCACGGCCGCATGGCCCTTTATGTTCAAAGAGTGGTTTTCAAAGCCCTCTATGATGCTGGCAGAACCTGTCAGTTTCGGGATAATAAACCATCTGGCGTCCGGCTTTATCGGTATTTGGCATAATGTGACAAAGGAACTTGCTCAAACTTACTGCAAGCCCGCATGGACAATGCCGCCGACCTTTGAGTTGAACAAAATCAGAACAGACCGCGCGACAAAAAAAGAAATGAAGGACGCGGAAAAAGAACTGAATATCCCGTCAGACAAAAAGATTCTCCTGTTCTCCGGCAAATACTATCCTCTGGTTTTTGATTTTGACCTCATGCTGCATATACTTTCCTGTGAAGATCTGAAAGCTGACAACTCCTGGCATTTTGTTGTAACCGGTGACAACCCGCATGTCGAAAGGCACCAGAAAATAATCAGGTCTGCCGGCATTGGCAGACGGATAACATGGCTCGGCAATATATCAAAGGAAAAACTGGACAAGGTTGTAAGGCGTGCTGACATAGTTCTCTCACCCGGTCTCATTAACGAATACAACAGAGTCCGCCTGCCCCAGAAAAATGTCATGTACATGTCCTACGGCAAGGCCATGATAACATTCAGTACGGGCTTCGGCGAATCTCTCGCGAATGGAGAGAACGCCCTTCTGGTAGCTTCGGATTCCCCGTCGAAATGGAGCGCTGAAATATTGAAACTGCTTCATGATGAGCCATTGCGTGAAAAACTCGAAAAAAACGCCAGAAAATTTGCTGAAATCCATTTTGACTGCGACAATACCGCGGAGGGCCTGGCAAATTTCTATCACTCAATAAATGCAAACAGGACAAAGGATATGAGCCTTTCAGCGAAATACGCCGGAAACCCGGAACTTCTTATAGAAGCATCCTTTAAATCCCGGGAACTGCAAAACTGCCGGAAAATAGCGCTTTTCGGCGCGGGAAAACATACCGTGCGCATCCTGAATTCCTGCGCGATGGAACATATTCGCGACAAAGAACTCATCATAGCAGATGAAAATCCCCGCCAGAAAGCTCTGGAGGGCATAAGAATAATACACCTGAACGAACTTGAGAAATGGAACCCTGACGGCATAATTCTTTCGACAGACAGCTACGAAGACCAGATGCTGCGTAAATGTCTTGACAAATTCAAGCGCGGCCCCGCGATATTCAGGATTTATTCGCCCCCTCATGTCATATATCCGGAGATATACCACATTCAGGCCGAAGCAGGAAAACTTCATCTGGAAGACATCGGCGCAGCCAAAGGACCCGCCCTGAACGCCGCCGCTTTAATCGGGCTGGCTTCTGATCTGGACAGGATTGATTTTGAAAAACTGACTGACGAAACAGTGAGAAAACAGGCTTTCGTCAGGCTGCCGCCGCTAAAAACTTCAATCCCTTTCAAATTTCCTGCCGGGACTAAAGTAAAACTCATTGAAGTGTCATGCTCCGGCTTGAATTTCGTCAGATACATTGACAGTATTCTCTCAGATGCCTCTTACGACGCCTTTGCGGTCTATCACTCCGGCTTGTCCGCCACTCTCGCAAGCTCTCTTTGGAATGAACTTAAAAATATGAAATCCGATTATATTTTCTCCGACTGGGACTATTCATATTCATACGCGCTGGCAATAAAAAAGGGGACCCTGCCCGTATCATGAATATCAATCTTCACCATAAATCAAAAAAAGTCCTTCTGATAAATCCGGCTAAAAAAGATTCCTTTCAGGTAACCAGAATTCACATGGGGCTTACCCTTCTGGGCGGAATGCTCATTGACGCCAATCATGATGTAAGGATACTTGATTATGCCTTTCTCAATGGAAAATTCACAAAAATACCGGCCCCTGTACCGGAACTGAAAGACGTTATTTCCGACTTCAAGCCGGACGTGATTGGCATTTCCGTATTTTCATACCTCTATAATGAAGTCGGGCAGATGCTTTCCGAAATATCAGGGCTTACGGATGCGGTTGTTATGCTCGGCGGACCTCACTTCGCGGTATTTCCCGACGACTTTATCCAGAATCCCGCCGTAGATTATATTTTCCAGGGAGAAGCTGAACTTCTTCTCACCAAGACAGTTGAAACGGCTGAAAAAAATAATCCTCCGGTCATTATACAGTGTCCCCGTCCCGAACCCGGCGATATCCCGCGTATATGTATTGATATCGCTTACGGGGCCAGTTTCCTGACCGATTATCAGATACAGCTCAGCCGCGGCTGTCCGTTTTCGTGTTCATTCTGCAATATCCATATGGTTGGCGGCAGAAAGGTACGTAAACGGCTGATAGAAGATTGCGTCGCGGAAATCGTTGAAGCCAAAAATCTGCATCCCTCAATAGGGAATATCAGCATAACGGATGATTGCCCGACTGCCGATAAAAAAAGATTTAAAGAATTTTTAAAGCAGTTCATCAAAGCGAAAACAGGCTGCACGCTGTCTGTTGACAATATGCGCGCCGACCTTATTGATGAAGAGTTGCTGGATTTGTTTGTCAAAGCCCGCGGACAGAACGTCTGCCTTGGAACAGAAAGCGGCTGCCCGGATGTTTTCAAGAGAGTAAATAAAGGGCTGGAAATTCAGGACGTCATTGATACTGCCGGGAAAGTGAGGGAACACGGGTTGATACTCGGGGCCTGCTTTGTCATAGGCCTCCCTGGAGACAGCTCCGCGCGCCATGAAGATTCCATAGCCCTGGCAAAAGAATTAAGCCCTGATTATCTTTTCTGGAACATGTGCGTCCCGTGGCCGGGCACCGAAATCGGAAACTGGTATAAGGATAACGGGCATATCGCGGACATGCGCAATTTTTCTACGCTGATAGATCCTTATGTAAATTTTTCCGACCCTGTATGCTGGACGGACAGTTTCACAAAAGAAGAACGCATAAGGGCATGGTTGAAAGCAAACCTTGAGACGCATTTATGGTTTAACGCTGAAAAATGTATGGGCAAACTTCAGAATATCTGCAAAAAATATTCCCTGGAAGCTTCCCTGGCTCAATTTTTGCGAAGATTATATCCTGAAAAATAATTTTCTGAACAGGAACTAATGTTATCTAAAGACAAAAAGTTTAATTTGCTCATGCTTCTGGCATCGGGGCGTTCAGCTCCATATTGCATATATGGGGCCGGAAAGTTTACAAAGGAAATAATCGCCTTTCTGCAGGAAAATCATTTGCCTCTGCCTGATTTTATTTTTGACGATCGACCGTCCCTGAAAAAAATAGCTGACGTGGATGTGCTTCCTGAACAGGAGGCCTCCTTTGAAAATATCAGCTCGATTATTCTGGGCACCGACACATGGCAAACCGCCATGAGGGAACGCCTTGATAAAATCAACCCGCGGAAAGAAATACTTGACATTACTCATACGGCAGATGAAGAAAGCCCCCCCGCGACGATTTATTCGGATGACAAAATTAAGCTTTTTCTCGAAGGCGATATGAAACCCTGGACAGAGGGGTATTGGGATTATCGCAATATGATGTTTGAAAAGGCTGTAAACACCCCTGACGTGATTGATTATTTCAGAAGAAAACAATTACCCGGAGATTATGGCTTCAGGCTATGCGAAAGGATAATTGAGTATCCGTGGCTCTTTTCAAAGCTTGAGGATAGGAACTCGAAAATCCTTGACGCCGGTTCCATACTGAATTTCAGATACCTGCTGGAACATCCGGTTCTTAAAAACAAAAAACTGAGCATATTGACATTGGCCCCTGAAGGAAACTGTTTTTTTGACAAATCAATCAATTATTTGTATGAAGACCTCAGGAATATACCTTTCCAAAATACTTATTTTGATGAAATCATCTGTATATCAACCCTGGAACATATCAACATGGACAACACTATTTACGGAGAAGAAAAACTTTCCGGCAAAACCCATGATGGAGTTCCTGATTTCGCTTATGCGGATGTAATAAAAGAATTTATCAGAATACTTAAGCCCTGCGGCAAAATATATATTACAGTCCCCTACGGAAAATTTGAAAATCACGGTTTCTTTCAGCAGTTTGACAGAAAAATGCTGGAAAAAATCACGGATATGTTTTCTGAAGCGGGAACATTTGAAACTGATTTTTTCAGATATTTTCCCGATGGATGGAGATTTATCTCCCGAGAAGATTGTGACGATGCTGAATCCTTCAATCCACATACTGGACGGGGCTGGAAAGATGACTTTGCCGCTCACAGCAGGGGAATTTGCGCCATAGAATTCAAAAAAAATAAAACGGGAATATCCTGATGAAACCGCGTATTTGCAATTACAATGAAATATTCATAAAAGCTGACGGAACTGTCTACCCTTGCTGTAGGCTCTGGTTCCGTGACGAATACAAGATAGGGCATGTCACTGACGCGGACATCGCGGAGAAAATACTCTCCTTTTACAAGCCGTGCAAGTGCGAGTTGTTTGTATTCAGAAAGCCATTGCCGGAGGAAAAGTACGACTTTAAGAGATTCAACATTGAAACTTCCATGTTCTGTCAGGCAAAATGCGCCATGTGTTGCACAAAATCGCCAGATTATTCAGGGCGTGCCGATTCTCCTTATTTGGAGTACTGGATAAAGTTGATAGACCGCTTGAAGCCCAGATCTCTCACGCTTCAGGGCGGTGAAGTTCTGGTACAGAAGAAAACTATTCAATGCCTCAAGACCATCAAAGAGAAATATCCTGAGATGAAACTGCATTGTGTTTCCAATATGTCTGTTGACGCGTCCAGAATTGATGAATTGGAATATATTTTTGATGGATTTGATATTTCGATGGTGGGCTTTCAGCATGAGACCTATGATGCCATAATGGGGCTTGATATCGAACGCACTAGAAAAACCATAGAAGAGTTGCTGCGAAGAAAAAAACAGACTATAATGATAAAATATCTGTTGGTGCCCTTAAACGTTCACGAGGTATCTGCCTGGTTGCAATGGTGTATTGATTCCGGTGCGGAATCCCTTCAGATCGCATATGCATCAGGATGGGAATGGGTAAAAGCTGACACCCAGTATGGTTTCTGGAGCAAAATCTTTGACAGGGCATCGGCTAAATTGAAGAAAACCCTTATAAAAAATTTCAAAGAGGGCAATGCGGCAGGAAGGCTGAGTTTTGAGAAAAACGCCGCGGAGTTCCTTTCAGTTTCCAGGGAATTCGCTGAAGAAAATTCACTGAGCGGCATTTCATGCATAGGCGGAAACCTTCCGGAGAAAAAGGATATCCGCAGCCATGTTTCAAGCTCCGGCACCGTTAGAATGGAAAAACATATACTTCCGGCTTTTTCGGACTATTACATTCTTCTCTCCGAGAAATACATTTCTGTTTACATCTACGGCGCCGGGCTGATAGGCAGATGCCTTCTGGATTTCATTAAAGATAAAAGTCTTCCGGGGCCTGCCGCCATTATAGACGACTATTGCAAAGAGAGCTCTGTTGGCGGAATTCAAGTAAAAAAAGCCGTAGACGTTTTGTTTAAAAAACAAGACGCTGTGCTGCTTGCCACGGATACGTATTCCAGGGAGTTTACGGATAATTTGAATAAGCTGTCCTGTCCGGCTTCAATAAAAAATATTTCGAATTTTATAAAGGAAGTTTAACATGCATGAAAATCATTTAGACATACCTGTTTTAGCTTTCTGCGGTTATAGAGAACCGGTGATGAACAGGCATCTGCCGGAAATGGCTTCGTATCTTCACAGTTAAAGAGTTGGCAAAAGTGATTGGAAGCGAGAAGAAAATTGCATTTTACCTGAACAATGCATTTCTCGAAAAATAATCATATCGGGTCGGGGCCTGACTAAAATCGATTGAGTAAATAATACTATAATGGAAACTTAGCAGATATAAGTAAAAACGATAAAAGAGGCAAGATGTCTTATGCTGAAGCCTGAAAAAAATAAAACAAAAAAAGAAACTTTAAGAAAAAAAACAGATTCTTTCCAGGGGAACAACTCTAATTCATCTACCATGAATGAAGTGTTGAACATAATTACAAACCGTTTCCCGAAAGGAAGCATTATTATTCCCAGCACAATAGAAAAACTTCAAAAACTCAATCCTGGTTTCGTAAAATATGCGGGAAGATCAAAATATTCGAATATTGATGAATTTCTGGCTGACTGGATAGGCAGTCTTCTAATACCCTCAAAGAAGACAATAGCGCTCATTGATTCTCCTTTTTTATGGGGAAATATCAGTGATGAAACTATTCAAATGTTAATGAAAGCCGATTTTAATGTGCTAATTTTTAATTGGGGAAAAGGCATCAAAGATAATTCAATTCCAGTATATCCCAATTTATTTCAGTATATGCATTTCCTCAATATATGCATAGGAACTTATATGGCGCCATGGTTGACGTGGGGAAGCAAGGGGGCTCTTGCAAAAATGAAAACAATCAACATCTGTCATTCAGCGCGAATAATGACAAATGATTTTGTAGTGCAAGTATCCAGAATATTTTTCCTGTGGGGAGAATACAACATACTTCCCAGGGTACATTGCTCTTCCAAAGCAGAACTTGAAACGTTTCTTCAGAAAGATATGGACAGTTTCAGATTGCCTGAGGAATTATGCGGAAAAAGACGCTCTTCGTATATCGTGCCGGCAGCATCCCCCAAGTTACAGGAAATCAGGGAATACTCAGAAAAAAAATCTTACGAAGATAAAAACACAATTCTCGTTTGTCCCAGCGTTAGTGATAAAGCCGGTTATCTGACGGAAAAACATGGTGTGGATATCCTGGAAACCCTTCTGGATAATTTTCCCAAACACAAGATTGTTTTCAAACCTTTTCCCAATGATTACGATAGACCTGAAGTACTCCAAATCGAAAAGCGTTTTTCCAGTCATGCCAACTTTGAAATATTCAAGAAGGCCCAACACTATTCAAAGCTTTATGGAGAGGCATTAACTTTAATTTCAGATTCCTCCCTGACGGCAAGGACATTTTCATTGGGGAGCCTTAGGCCTTCAATATACTTTCTTGATAGTAATGTCAAATGGCTTAATGATGACCTTATATCAAAGTACGCCTACAGAGTTGACAATATCCCCGACTTGATTAAGACGGTATCTCTAATAGTCAACTCTCCTGATATTATGAAGCAGAAATTGTCTGCGTATGCAGAAAACTCATATATTTCAGACGCAACAGATTCATTTGTTCAGGCTATCAGAGATATAGCAAATGGCAAGATTCAGGATTCCTGGATCAAGTTATCCTTACCCAAAAAAAATATTCTTGGAAATTCACTGGAAGATTATTCCGATGCGCTTTTAACATCAAGTGGAATATCTTCAACTCGGTTCCTGATGAAATCCTATGTTGACAAATACAAAGCTCCATTGCCATTTGAAGTTCTCAATAATGTCGTAACGTCCTACACAAGTGTTCACTCCGGAGGAATTGAAGTATTTCTCAGCATATTCTTCAAATCCGCCGCTGCCGCTCCAGAGGACAAGAGATTTATGGATATCTTTAAATTGCTTCTGGATTTTTCTGAAAAAAGTAATTTCCCAATACTTCAATACCTTAATAACAGGGAAAACGCTGACTATTCCACTCCGTTGGAAGTACAAAACACTATGATAATACAACGTTTATTGATGATACACAGCAAAGTACTGTCAGGAGATATCGTGTGTCCTGATGACTGTATACTGCCGGGAGTCAGTATAAATGACTTTTTTGAAAAAAATCAACACCTTGATACCGCATTTCCTATGAATGCAGAATTCGCTAGTCTATTCCTAACCGATAGGCTGAAAACTTTTTTCTATAGGAAAAATGTCTTGAACATTGCCCTCTTCGGTGCAGGGAAACATACAAGATGGCTGGAAACAATTCAACTTTCAGAAAAAACGGGTATGAATATAAAGAAGATTCTTGATGACAATCCTAAAACCGAGCTGTTTTTTGATGGAATTAAACCGGAAAAAGCTGAGAACGCTAATATTTCCGGGATAGACGCTATTGTCATAAGTACTGATCTGTACAGAAATGAATTCATGAGCAGATGCAAAGAACTTTACGGTGAAAATAAAATTATAATAGACCCTTATGGAAATCTGCCATTGTTCACTTTTTACAAATGGAATTTACAAATACAATAACTTAAAATATAGATTTTAAAAATCCAATGAGAAAAGACGTTTATGTAATCTGGTTTACAGGCATTTCTGGTTCCGGTAAAACTACAGTCGCCATGGAAACAGCAAAAGAATTCAAAAGCAGAAATATCCCTTTTGAATATCTTGACGGAGATATTGTCAGAAATTTTTTTGAAGGGGATCTGGGCTATTCCCGCAAAGAAAGAATTTTAAATGTCAGAAGAATCGCCTTTGCCGCGGAATTGCTGGCGGAACATGGAATAAATGTGCTTGTAGCCAATATCGCTCCTTATTATGAAGTGCGCGATTTTATCCGCCGGAAAATCCCGAATTATATTCAGATATTTCTGGATGCTTCACTGGAAAAAGTCATGGAACGCGATGTCAAGGGACATTATAAGAAGTTCAAGGCCGGAACGATGAGTTCTCTTATCGGGGTTGATGACGATTACGAACGTCCCCGAAACCCGGACCTGACTTTACATACCGATAAGGAAACTGTTGTCGAAACAACGGAAAAAGTAATAAAGTTTTTGAAGGACAAAGGAATTTTTTAATTATGTCTTCGCTTGAAATAAACATTGACGCATATCTTGAAATTGTGAATATCGCTCATGAAGTGTTTGCGCCACTCAAAGGTTTCATGGGGGAAAAAGATTACCATACCGTTGTTGATAACATGCGCCTTGCCTCCGGCAAAGTTTGGCCTATTCCGGTTACTCTGGACATTCCTGAAAACAAAATCCGCGAAATAGAAAACTCCGCAGAGGTGGATTTATTTCTGAACAGTGAAAAGATCGGCTCCATCATGCCTGAATCTATTTTTGAGGTCAGGCCCATTGAAGATGCCGCGAGGATATTTAAGACATCCGATCTGAAACACCCGGGCGTAGCAAAAGAACTTGCGCGTTCAAAATACAGAACAGGCGGCAGAATTAAACTGTTTAAGGAACTGTTACCCGATTTGCCGGAATGGAATCTCACCCCGGCTGAAACCAGAAAGTTTTTCAGCAGCAGGGGATGGAAAAAAATCGCGTCTTTTCAGACCAGAAATCCACCGCACCTGGCCCATGAGTATCTACAACGCATCGCAATGGAAGTTTCAGACGGAATTTTCCTTCAGCCGTTGATCGGCTGGAAGAAAAAAGGGGATTTTACCCCCGAAGCAATCATGGGCGCTTATAATATCATGGTGCGCAAATTCTATCCCGATAATGCCTTGCTTGGAACCTTGCGCACCTCAATGAGATATGCAGGGCCGCGCGAAGCTGTTTTTCATGCGATAATCAGACGTAATTATGGATGCACTTCGTTCATAGTGGGACGCGATCATGCGGGCGTCGGGGATTATTACGGAAAATATGAGGCGCAGCAGCTGGCTGTCTCCTTCGAAAAGGACCTCGGCATTGAAATCCTGCCGCTTGCCGGGCCCAGGTATTGTTCCGGCTGCAAATGCATTTCAACCGAAAAAACATGTGCGCATGCGAAAAAATTCATACAGGAGATATCAGGCACCAAAATGAGACGCATGCTGTCTTCCGGTATCCGGCCGGATGAAAAATTCATGCGCAGGGAAATCTCGGATTTTCTTATCGGACTTGCGGCTTCCAATTCGCTTTTCTGCGCGTGAAAAGTCTGAAACGATAAAATTCATCAATAAATAAAAGGAACTTTCTCAATGAGCTTCAGATTAATTGTAACTATCGGCCCGAGCATTCTCGGCAAAATCGACAAGTTAAAGGAAATTTATGATGCGGGCCCATGTATTTTCCGCTTAAACGGTGCGCATTGCTCTCCGGAACAGTTGAAAATATTTGCTGGTATAATCAGGTCAATTATTCCGGATGCCGATATAATGATAGACTTGCCGGGCAATAAAATAAGAACCGCGAAGTTTCCTTATCCTGTCAGATTCGAAAAAAACGAAGTTATTACTTTGACGAGTGATGATTTCAATTACCGGCAATTCCCGTCCCTTCTCAAAAAAGGCGATCAGATACTTGCCAACGATTCCACTCTGCACTTCACAGTATGTGAAACCAGAAAAGACAGCGTAACGCTAAGAGCGCATAACAGCGGCGAATTAACAGGAGGCAAGGGAATGCATGCAAAGGGAATATGTGGAAGCCTGCCATTCCTGCTTCAGGACGATCTTGATCTGATTGACGCAGCCGCAGAGGTCAAACTTCCCTTTATATCTCTTTCCTTTGTCCGCAATGCCGCAGACATAAAGGAAGTCAAAAAACTGCTTCATAAAAGAAAATACAATCCCGGAATCATAGCAAAAATAGAAACGGCTTCGGCTGTCGAAAAACTGAGTGAAATACTCAGCGAAGTTGAATTATGCAATATTGACCGCGGAGATCTTTCTACTGATGTGGGGTTGATACAACTTGCCGGACATCAGGACAGGATTATAAAAGTTGCTCTTGACGCGGGGAAAAGTATCTTTCTGGCTACACAATTCCTTAAAAATATGGAGCTTAATCCCATACCTCTTATTCCAGAGATAGTTGATTTATGCTCGTCGATAAAAAAAGGCATTTCAGGTATTCAGTTGTCGGAGGAAACGGCAGTTGGCCGCTATCCTTTGGAATGCATTAAATTGATATGGGAAGTTTACAGGGCTACCGAACCAACACTTCCAAAGTAAATCAATGCATACCCCACCCCCATTCTTATCTATTATTATCTGCGGTAGAAATGATAATCACAATGGTGATTTCAACAAGCGGGCAGAGTATGCCGTACGCCATAATACGGCGCTTCTGAATGAATTCAAAATAAATTACGAATTCGTGTGGGTGGAATGGAATTCGTTAAATGACATACCACTGTTTTTCGAGAAAATAAAAGAGTGGACAGGTAACTGCCGCGCTCTTGTTGTACCTGAAAAAATCCATAGGCTCGTATCCCGCAATCCAAACATAGGAGTAATGCAGTTTCATGCAAAAAATGTCGGTATACGACGTGCGACAGGCAGCTGGATTATCTCCACAAATGCCGACACATATTTTTCTAAGGAGATTGTCAAGAAGATAGCTGAAGGCAACTTTGAACAGGACAAGTGTTATATCGCCAATCGCTTGGATTTTAAATCTGGATACCTCATGCACGGCATTGAAAAATTTCCTGTAGAAGATTTGGATACAAGAGAACTGGTATATACATTTTCGCCCGATTTTGATAGAAGCTTCGGCGCGCCCGGTGACTTCACCATGATGCACAGAAACCTTTTCTTTGAGATGCAGGCCCATTATGAAGGTGTTAGATGCTCAAATCAGCATCTCGATACAGTCCTGTGCAGAAAATTACAGTCTTTGGGGCATGAGATAGTTCCTATTGGCAATGTCTATCATGCAGACCATGCGGATTCATGGCTTAACATGAAACAGTCAAAGCATCACGGAGGAGTGGATTATGCCTGGCAGCATATCGCCATGCCCTACAAAAATGCCTCGGCATGGGGATTGGCGTCACTCAAAGAAAACAATATACGCCCGAATCATTCAGTTCTTCTTCCACCTGCCGGCATATCTGAAAAGGAGATAATTCATGAAATTCCTGAAGCTCTCATCCTGCATGACCAATTTTTCAGAGAAGTTCACAGTGCGATTGACAGCTTATGCAAATCGGGAAGCATGGTGCTGTTTTATGGGATAGGAAAAGACTTCGAAAGTGAATTTCCGGATGGCTTGCCTGATTTGAAAATTGTTGGAATTATCGATGATAATCCGCCTTCATTCAATAAGACATTTGCTCAAATATACAACTCTGAAGATATTACAAAAATTTCTTTTGACGCTGTCGTTATTTCAAGCTGGTGGTGGTGTTACGACCTCGCCGTAAAACTTACAAACATGGGTCTGAAATCAAAGATTTATCCCGCATTTCTCAGAAATACGGATAAGATGCGGGATGTATTTGAACCAGGTAACTGAAAATTCAGATGGTGTAATGATTTGTCAACGGCTCATAACAATTGTAAAACAGAGGATCTTACCCATAAAAGGATCTTTTACATGATAAAATCCGCTATAACGACACTTTAGTTTTATTTTTTCAGACAGTGATGTGCGCGTCTGAAAAAAATCATAATGGACCAACTCATTATTTTCTAATGTCAGATCATGTTTATGAAATTCAGTCCAATTTGCGCGGCTACCTTCTCTACAATGAGACTTTATGATGATTATGCCGTCCTTTGTCAATTTATCGAGACAGTTCTCAACTACAAGAAGTGGCTCTATTACATGATCAAGGGAGTTATCCATCATGATAAGATCAAAGTGTTGTTTACCAGTGAGGTCTTTTAAATTTTCGGCCTTTCCTGTCAGCCATGATACAGGCAGACTGATATTATTTTGCGATAGAAATTCACAGTATTTATCCGCTAAAATATCAAGGGCCCAAATCTTGATGCCGAACTTGATGCTCGCATAAGTCAGCACAGGAAAAAGCCCTGTACCGATTTCCAGAAAGTTCATGGAATTATTGTGTTTGAATACTTTCTTTTTCAAAAGAGTCTTCATTAAATCTTCCGGGAAACAGTTTTTTGTTATTGCATCGACCGAGATCTTGCCTCCATTAGCGGCTGTTTTCTTATTGAAACAGCCACAGTGCCATTTCAATTCACTGTCACAATTGGCATGGTATGATTCTGATAGAATATTAAAGTTGTAGTTCCACTCTATTACTCTTGCCGCTGTTCTTGTAACGATAAGATTGTTTCTCAAGCGCGAACTCAAACCAGGCGAATCAACCGCAATTAAAACTGTATCTTCTCTTTTCAGTCCCGCCTCTTCCGGCTTCATTATCGGAATGCCAAGCATATCTGTTTTTTCGCAATTATCATCTATGATCATATCTGGAAATGGCTGTTTAAACTTGAACAGCAGCGCCAATATGGCCCTGCAATAGTAACCGGAACCATAAAAAATTATTCTCCCCTCTTTAGTGAAAATTCTAAGGGTACGATAGTGATTTAAAAGGCTCTGTTCATCCTGATATAGTATCATAGCGGCTTCCTGAATATTTATAGTTTTTCTAAAAATGCTTTGTCAAGATAAAATTCAATTTTTTCTTTGCCGCCTATAGTCTTGGCTAATTCATTTGAAGTGCGGCAGCTCTTATTACCTGAACATGTCATATGAAAAACAATATCAGAACCGATTTCTTCAGCTTTCCTGATTGCCCTTTTTATGCATTCATCTGAATCATTATGCGCGAAAAGTATATATTTCCAGCGTATTTTCGTTAAGCTCTTTGTTCGGTTTCTGGTGTTTACCAGTTCTGTCAGAAATTCAATACATTTTACGTAATTACCATTTTTTCTATACTGTTCATAGGATGCCTGGTCCGAACCGTCTATTCCCAGATTAATAAGATTAAGACCGCAATTTGCAAGTGGAGTTGCCAGTTTTACCGGAAGACTGCCATTTGTGTCAAGATAGGCATATACGTCAGGATAATATTTTCTGAATATCCTCACCATATCGGGGAGTGATGCGTTCAGGACAGGCTCTCCGTAGCCGCAGAAAGAAGTGAAGGCAATTTTAATATCTTTCTCTTTGAGTTCCCTTACCGCTTTTTCAAAAACAACAGGAGACAGCATTTTTCTCGGGGAGACTTGAGGCATCTGCCTTTCTACTGTTGACAGACATGAATCACACATTAGGTTACAGTTGTTAGTTGGTTCCACGTGAAGCATAATTCCAGATGTTTCGATGTCGGCCTGCTCATCTGAAAGCCGAGCAATACAACGTATGCATATTTCATGAGGATAACGCCCTTTTTTGAAGAAATTCCTTATTCTTTTAAGTTCAGGACTTGTTATGAAGTCGCCAACATGTGTTTCTGTTGCATCAGCCAGTACTTTGTAGTAGCCTTCATTACACCAGCATGTCAGTTTACCGTCTGACCTCAGGAACAATCCAGAACACATGCAGCACGACTTGAATGTATCCATAACTAAAGTCTTCCTGTATTTTCTAATCTGCCTGCCAAACCGCAATTTGATTTTGACTATGGTTTAATGTTTTCAATGGGGCCCCAACGGACTAAAATTTGAACCTCCATAATAAAATGCCGTTACTACCGATTTCAAGTTCCTTTCCGCCTGTCTTTTCTACTTTACCTTATTTTGAGGTGAGGTGTAGGTACCATTCTGCCGATGAAATTGTTGGCGGGAATGCCTCCCCTACCGCATCCTCCGCAGGAACGGAGATTTTGCAAAACCCTTTGGTACAAGGGCATATAGGGAAAATTGAAAACGTTCGTGACTTCGGGGATTTGGATTGAAATTGGTGGGCGATGAGGGACTCGAACCCCCGACACTTTGGGTGTAAACCAAATGCTCTAGCCAACTGAGCTAATCGCCCATTTTCTGAGTAATACTGGATGCAGAATATACATGATATTTTGATAATTAATAGTAAATTTTTACAAAAAAGGTGAAAATTACTTCACGGTTTTTGAAACTATTTCCTTATCAAAAAAATTTACAGCCATACCGGCATCCACAATTATAGTCTGCGCGTTTATCCCGCTGGACTTCGGGCTTAAAAGAAACGCGGCAGTGTTAGCGACTTCTTCCGTCTTGAGCGCCTGTTTTCTAAGCGTCGCTTTTTCCGCGAAAAGATATGGCTCGATATAACCCGGAATTCCTGCGGAAGCGGAAGTTTTCAGAGGGGAAGCGCCTATTGCATTGACCCTTATACGGGAATCTTCACTCAGAGATTTTGCAAGGAAACAGACGCTTGAATCCAATGCGGCTTTCACCGGTGCCATGTAACCGTAACTCGGGGCCGCCATTTTGGTAGAGGATATTGATATTGTAATAATCGAACCGTCCGAATCCATACACGATTTATAAAGTCCCGCAATTCTGATAAAAGAAAAGCATGATATATCCACTGCCTGAAGAAAATCAGATTTCACAGTTTCATGAAAAGGCCTGACCCCCGCGGAATAATTGGCAAAAGCTATTGAATGGACGATCCCGTAGATATTTTTATGATTTTCCTTTATAAGGGAAGCCGTTTTCTCCATTTGAATGTCATCGGAGACATCACAAATATATACGGGAGTCCCGGGGAAATGCTTTTCCACGGTTTCAGCATGTTCTCTGCTGTAAACAGAGCATATTATTTCGGCGCCTTCATCCTTGAGCACTTTAGCTATATGAAAAGCAACGCTTTTTTTATTGGCAATACCGAAAATGAGGATTTTTTTGTTTTCAAGCTGGAGAAAATTCATACGCTAACCTCCAATCAGAGCCCGCCTGTGACTTCAAGTACAGTCCCTGTGATATAAGAAGCTTCCCGGGACGCGAGAAAAAGAATGGCGTGGGAAACTTCTTCGACTTTTCCGAATCTTTTCATGGGAACATCAGATTTATACTGGGCCCTCAATTCTTCAGGCAAATCCGCTATGAAATCAGTATCTATGAAACCGGGAGAAACACAATTTACAGTTATAGACCGTTTTGCGGTTTCCTTGGCCAGGGATTTGGAAAAAGCTACCTGTCCGGCTTTAGCTGAAGCATAATTGCTCTGTCCGGCAAAGCCTATTTTTCCCGAAGGAGAAGTTATGCTTATTATTCTCCCGAAACGGTTCTGCATCATTTTCATCAACGCGAATTTACTCATGTTGTATGTGCCTGTGAGATTAATGGACAATACGGCATTCCAGTCATCCGGAGGCATAAGACCGACAACGCTGTCCTTTCTGATGCCAGCACAATTCACAAGCACTTCGAGGGATTTGTGCGCTTTGTCAAACTCATTAAAAAAAGCTTCGACCTGACTGTAATCAGAAACATCGCATTTAACGGTTTTAAGTCTGTCCGAGTTGCATTTAGTTTCGAATTCCCGCGCTGCTTTCTCGTTTCCTGCATATATGGCGGTAACATTGGCCCCGCTTTTAATAAAAGCTTCGGAAACAGCGGCCCCGATACCGCGAGTACCGCCGGTAACAACCACGGTATAATCCTTGAAGTCGTAACTGATCATTTTAACCTTTTTCTGTTATCGAAAAGAAAAAACCCCGGGAAAGCCCGAGGTTTTTCTTCATAAAGATATTAAAGTAAAAACGCCGATTTATTTTTCAGCATTTCCTTCAGGCTTCTGAGCTGTCTCTTCAACTGGAGCGGCCTCAATTTTTTCGGCTTTTTCAGTTTTACGGGACTTTTTAACGGGGGCGCCTTCGCCAACCCACTGTATCATACAGGTATCAGCGGCATCTCCGATGCGGGTACCGAGTTTTATAATTCTGGTATAACCTCCATTGCGGTCGGCAAATTTCGGAGCGGTTTCCTCAAAAAGCATTTTTACGATTTTTTTATTTCCGAGCCTGGCCACGGCCAATCTGCGGTGATGCAAATCACCCTTTTTAGCATAGGTTATCATTTTTTCGACAAAACGTTTGAGCTCTTTCGCTCTGATAACGGTAGTACGTATTTCACCGTTTTCAATAAGGCTGCCTGCCATATTGGCAAGCATCGCGCGACGATGCGAGCTGGTACGCCCTATTTTAAAGGTATATTTACGATGCCTCATATTATTCTTCCTCCTTTTTCTCTGACTTGGCCTTTTCGGCTTCAGCTTCAAGGGCGGTAACCATGCCTTCACTGAAAGACATTCCAAGGCTGAGATTTAAATGATTGAGTTTTTCTTTTATCTCGTCAAGTGACTTCTTTCCGAAATTCCTGTATTTAAGCATTCTGTTTTCGGATTTGGTACAGAGCTCGCCGAGCAATTTGATATTGGCATTGTTGAGACAGTTCATAGCGCGTACTGAAAGATCAAGTACTTCTACGTCCTGAGAAAGCATCTTGTAGAGCTTCTGTTCTTCTTCGCTGATGGAAGCCAAAGCGTCTTCTTCGCCGGCAAGGGTGCCGAGGAAAGGCCTTAAGTGGTCTTTCAGTATTTTTGAAGCTTTTTCTATGGTTTCATCAGGAGTGATTCTGCCGTCTGTCCAGACTTCGATGGAAAGACTGTCCATTTCTGTTTCTTCACCTACGCGGGCAGCGCCTACATGGTAGCGCACGCGGGTAACAGGGCTGAAGAGGCAATCCACCGGAATAGTGCCGAGAGGATGATTCGGATTTTTATTTTTTTCAGACGGCACATAACCTCTTCCTCTGCTGATTTCTATTTCAGCGCGGAAAGGCATGTTTTTGTCAAGGGTACAGATAACCTGTTCGGGGTTCAATATTTCGATTGTGCCATCGGTTATTATATCACCGGCTGTTACTGGGCCGGCCTTATCTTTTTTGATTTCAAGTGTTTTTGGCACATCAGAGTGCGCGACAAGCCTTATCTGTTTAAGGTTGAGTACTATTTCAGTGACATCTTCAATAACCCCGTTCAGAGACGCGAATTCATGGGAGACACCGTTAATTCTTACGGCAGAGATAGCAGCGCCTTCAAGAGAAGAAAGGAGCACTCTGCGCAGAGAATTACCGAGCGTATGACCAAAACCGCTTTGAAACGGAGCTGCTATGAATTTTGCGTATTTACCATTAGCAGTAGCCTCGTCTTTTTCAAGACGCTGTGGCATTGGAAAAGCAGATGCAGCAGACATATTGTTATTCCCTCCAGAAATTTATATTAAACTTTCAAAATTAAAACTTAAAAAATGATTCGTCCGGAACGCTTATTTTAACGAGTTATACACGACGGCGTTTCGGCGGCCTGCACCCGTTATGAGGGACAGGAGTGATGTCTTTGATTGCGGTTATCTCCATTCCGGAAGAAGCTATGCCTCTGACTGCGGATTCACGGCCCGCGCCTGGTCCTTTGATGCGTACTTCGACTTCTTTCATCCCGATTGCCTGTGCCTTTTTAGCTGCATCCGCGGCAACAACCTGAGCGGCGTAGGCAGTACTTTTTCTTGAGCCCTTAAAACCGTTTTTACCGCCGGAAGACCAGCAAAGCACATTGCCATGAAGATCCGTAAAAGTTACTTTTGAGTTATTGAAAGTAGCATGTACATAAGCTATTCCTGATGGAACACAGCGGCTGCCTTTTGCTCTTTTCTTAGACGATTCCTCGCCTTCCGCGGCGGCGTTATCCGCAGACGCGTTCTCAATAGGAGCGTCAGACATTTTTACATTTCCGACTTCCTTCAATTCATTATTTTCAGCCATGTTTATATAATACCTTTCCCTGATTAAGGTTGCTTAAAATGCGATACAGAAAAACCGAAAGATTATCCTTCTTCCTCATCCTTGCCGGCGAGCTTACGCTGTGTTTTATCTCTGATGGCGCCGACTGTCTGTTTACGTCCTTTTCTTGTACGCGAATTGGTTTTGGTCCTCTGCCCTCTCACAGGAAGACCTCTGCGGTGTCTCGCGCCGCGGTAAGAACCGATAGCCTGAAGCCTGCGGACATCCGAGGCAACTCTCCGCCTCAAATCGCCTTCCACCAGAAGATCATTCTGAAGGATTGTAGTAATCGCGGCGACATTTTCGTCCGTAAGCTGATCGGCTTTTATACCAGGCTTAATTCTGGCTTTTTCCATAATCCTGAGCGCCAATGCGGGGCCAACCCCGTAGATATAGCGCAAAGCGTATTCAATTCTCTTCTT
>MHBF01000019.1 GCA_001803225.1 Lentisphaerae bacterium GWF2_44_16
TGCCGCATCCCGGCAGGGTATGGGCCACGCTGTTAGAACAGCAGGACATCAGGGGAAAGCTTTTCCCTGTAATTTTTTTTACGCCTTCAAGGAATTCCCTCGTCGTCGCGAAACGCATTTCTATCCAGTCCTTGAAAGCTTCGTTCCTGTAATTCCCCCAGAAAGAAGTATCGCTTACCGGGGGAACTTTATGACCGTAATTCTTTTTGAATTTTTTTCTGCACCATTCGCATCCGCAGCTTGTCCATCCGGAATAAAATATCCCGTCATCACTCATGAGCCCGTCAATATTCGTCTCTTTAAGAAGTCTCTTCACATAATCATAATAGGCTTCCTGAAAATCAGGGTTGTTCATGCAGAATTGTTCCGCAGTGTATTTTTCCAGGAAAACCGGCTTGCCCGTGGTCAGATCAATCATGCGCCAGTCGTTGAGCTTTTTTCCTTTATACGATAACTCATCGGCTATATCGCGGCTCGGCGCAAACGGCACATGATGGCGGTTGAAAGCCCGCATAGCCTTGGCCTCTTCCTGAGTGGAATAACGATGCGTCAATACCGATGAATGGTGATCAAAAAGCATGATGCCACGCTGATGAAGCTCATCCCCGATAAATGATATCATGTCATGCAAATTCATCCACAAAAACATGAAATCCCATCGGAAATGCGCACCGAATATCACTGCACAATTAACCCCTGTTTCAGCCGCGAAGTCCGCCCGGCGTTTTATATCATCGGCAATATCATCATTCGGCCACGCCAGATCGTTCCATCTTACCCACCAGCTTACAGCCCTGTATTGTGCACTAATTTTCATTTATTTTCAATCCTTAACATCATTCTTTGTTTATTAACGTTATTTTTATATGTTATCCAAAATAACAAGTGCGTACATTTCTATTTCAGGAATAATTAATTCATATTTCTCATTTCCGTTTATTAAATTTATTGTTTTCTCTTTTTTGCCTGGAATAATTAAACGTGCAGCCTGTGTCGTCCCTGCCAATTTTTTTCTAATTCTGACAACTAAATCATAAACTTTGTTGTTTGTGTCGTAATTAAGCAGATGAATAATAAATTTTTTGTCGTTATACTCAATGTTGGAAAGCAAAGTGTAAGGCGCATAAACATCAACAGGACAGTCGTAATTCATAATCCAGTTGATAGAGTTTCTGATTGCATTTGTATTTTCAGGCAGAAACCAGTTCTTTTTTGTAAAACCGAAATCACCCCAGTCCAGCACTTTGACAGTATATTCTTCTTTTCCCCCGGCAACAATACCGCCTAAATAAGCAACCCGCCCTTTTCCAAAAACGCAATGTGTATTTATATTTTCAATATTCTTATTTTCAATACTGATTTTAAACAGATCAGAAAGCGCAAAATCTCTTCTTTCCCTTCTATATTCATCAAACAGACTGGTTTTTTCCGTAGCGAGCACCCCACCGCCGTTCTTTACAAATCCCTTTATTTTCGCACACTGCTCATTTGTTAAACATTCAACATCAGGCAGAACAAGCGCCTTATAATTATTCAGCTCAGCCAAATCCTCATCAAAAATAATATCAAAGTGGATGTTCGACTGTAAAAGCGCCTGTTCCATAAGAACGACAGAACGATGCGTTTCCCTGCTGTTATAGGCTAAAGCTGAAAAGCTATGCAGGACTGCGATTTCCGCAGCGCTTTTAGAATTTATCAGTTCTTTTTTGTAATTCTTTGTAAACTTTGGATTGGGAATGAATTTGCTTTTATTAAATTTAAAGCGCACTGCCCCGTTCCCGAAAACAATACCTTCCCACCATGACAACTCTCCATTGGGAATATAAAAAACCATGGAACTGCAAGTCCTGGCTTTTTTAAACGCACGCGCTCTGCTCACCAGAACTCCATTCTCACAAAGCTCCGCATCATCAGATGTTTCGCTCCAAATTGCATCAAGCTCCCTGATTGACCAGGAATCCCAGACTCCCTGCAGATATGCCAAATTCCCGCCGCTGGGACACATATAATTTGCTTCAATCACAACTGAAGGTGCTTCTTCTCTTGCATACCCGGCAAGCGTTCTCATTGTTTCCGAGTGACTCCGGCATCTGAAAATAATCCATTCCTGCATAACAGGATCCGATATGGTTTCCATTTCAAAAGGGGAAAGTGCATCATCGTAATAATGCGGAAGGCCTATAGAATTAAGATCGCTGTAACCGAAACGCTCTTTTCTCGCCGTTTTATCCGGATATTTCTGATATAGAAAATCTAGAAAATCTTTTCTGCACATGTCGCACTGGCACGAATGAGACTCAAGCCCCATCCACGCGCCATCAAAATGAATAACATCAACGTCCAATTCTTTGACAGCGCGTTTAATTATTTTTTCCAAATATTGCCTGTAGCCGGGGTTTCTTAAGCATACCCGTTTTCGGAAATACTGGGGAAGGCCGATAGCGTAAGGATTATTTTTCAGAGAATCGACGGCAAGCCAGTTTTCAGCTTCAGGTATTTTATTTAAAAATGTCTCAGTAATAATGTTGTCTATTCTAATATAGACACCGGTTCTGATGTTTTTATTCCTGCAGCGCCTGATCCCTTTTTCAGTGAGAGGCATTTCATCCTCTTCTAATTCAGGGCCAAATCCTTTATGATAATGAAATATTACTAATTCAATCCCCTCTTTTTTCAGGCTTTCTATATGTTTTTCGGAGTGTTGATATAAAAAACTGTCATTCATGTCCAATCTTTTTGCCCCTCTTCTTCTTAAAAAAATAAGAGGTTCATGAAAAAAATAGGCATCAACTCCTCCGTCCATCCATCTGTTCTTTTCGCTGATCATGTCATTCATCCTTTTTAAAACTTTTCTTTATAATCTGTCAACAGCGGGCTGAGTTAAAAGTTCCCTGCAGGAATTGACGATCATATCTCCCATCTCCGGGCTGACCTTGCCGGAAAGTGAAAAATGATAGTAGGATTCAACTTCATATCCTTTCTCCGGAAACATTTCTCCGGTCGGCACGTAATAAGCAGCAT
The DNA here is from genome assembly GCA_001803225.1 of Lentisphaerae bacterium GWF2_44_16. Lineage (GTDB taxonomy): Bacteria > Verrucomicrobiota > Lentisphaeria > Victivallales > GWF2-45-14 > GWF2-44-16. The sequence goes on from MHBF01000019.1 coordinate 3,022, forward strand.
TCATGTATCCTAAAGTTATGATATTCATATCCGGGGCCATATCCTTAATTTCCCGTCCGATTTCTGCGACAACCTCCCCTGACATTGCTATAATACATGTATTCGAAGAAAGTTGAATTTTTTGTATTATGAACGGTTCCCTGACTTCAAAAGTGGCATCATTATTCATGCAATTTATCATCCTGGCCGCCCAGTTTTTTTTAATGGAATTATTTTCCGGGTCCTCCAGTTCCATCCTGTAATCTTCAATGGACATTTTTCTTTCATATTTAAGCGGAATTACTTTTTTTGCAGAAGCAATATCCGGGTGAAGTTTTTCCAGGTTTCCGTCAATGGCTTCAAGCATCGCCTGTCCCATTTTCCTGCCCTGGGTTTCCAAATCGTTTAAAGTTCCCTTTCTCCAATAATCGCCTTCGGCCAGAACTCTCGGACGAATATTGCCGCAGCATCCCTGAAGAAAAAAAACTGAAGAGGCCCCCGAGTTCTCCCTGAGATATTTTCCCGCATATCCGGGAAAATCAGCGCTGAGCTTGAAATTCCAGGAACCCATTACCACCGGATGACAGGCATAAGAAAACAGAATGCTCTTTATATCGCCTTTCTCATTTTTTATTATAATCAACGATAAATCTTTATCATAAAAACCATTTATTTCAGGGCCGCTTTTGACTTCGTTTCCTATTTTTTTGCGGCGGTTTATTCCGAAATCGGAACTTGTCTTTGCAAAAAACATGGAACAGGGTTCCTCATCCCTGACGGCCACATCACATATTTCCAGCAATTTTTTCTCCAGAAAACCAATGAATTTTTTATAAAGCGCCTGATCTCCGTCCGTGAAAAGTATGCTGTCCATCGGCCTGCCCAGAGGCGCCGAATGGGTATGGGATACATTGAACAGGACGGCGTCCGGGGAAATCCGGTATTTGTCTTCGAGCTTTTTTGATACCGCTTCCATCACTTCATCAGCCAGCGCGCTCAAGTCCATGCGGATGATAATAATCCTGCGTTCCCCCTGTCGGAAACTCAGAGCCCCTGCCGAAAGAACATCAATAACTCCTTCAAAGTGTCTGTTCCCACGAGTAGCATTTCCGCCCATAACCATAGTAAAAGGAGGAACTATATCTTCCTCCGCGGCGCCTATATGAATTCCTTCCGGCATAATTTCTTCTCCTTACATGAATTAAAAATCTCCGATACTTCCAGTTTCCTGCCCAATTTCCATGTTTATTTTTCGGAAACCTTTTTCATTTTATTGAGATGGTCTCTTAAATTTTTCATCATCTTGTTATAGACAATTTCCCTGAAAAGCTCGACAGAAAAATTTTCCTTGCCTCGCCAGAAGTAAAGTTTCAGTGAAGTGTCCGAAGATGTAATCTTAAAGTTCTTTTCAATTTCTATTTCTTTATAATCCGGCCTTATTCTGTCAGAAAGCAGTACTGCAGCCAAACCGCCTTTCGGAATATCAAGTGATATGCCTTTTCCCTGTTCTGACGGACTCCATTCTTTTTTGCCATCCTCCCTGGACAAAAGATAACGTCGCCCATTATTGTAAACATGAACATAGAAATTGTTCTCCGGCATCAAAGGAGGTATAAATATTTTTATCTGTTTAGCCTGATAATAATCCCAGTTGAAAACAGAGACCAGATGCTGAGCGCCCTGCTGATGATAAGTATATTGAAGAGCGCCGTACTCTCTTATACGACTGAGGAAATGTCTTGACATAAAACCCCTGGACATTGTTTTTTCCAAGGGGCTTTCATCGCGGGTCAAATCATAGACCTTGATTTTTTCCCAGTCCCGACGGTATTTTTTGTCCAGCATCTCTTCAAACTCGCCGACATAATCCATTCCCGAATGAATTGCGTTTATAACTAACGCATCAGTTGATGAAGGCGTGAAGTCAACTTCAATGCCTTTTGCTCCGATCGCCGCGGCATTTGCTATTTCAAGTTTTTGATTGAGAGGTCTCCAGTCACAGCCCATCCCGTCAAATTTTTTTGATGTTTTGCCTTTTTCCATTCTCCCCAGAACACTCCAATACCCCCAGTTTATATTGACAAAACTGCTTACTCTTGCTATGACAGGCTTGCTTACGTAATACTGTCCCTGCTGATTTCTGGTAAACCACAACTCAAGCTGCTGCATGGAACCAACCCCGGAGGCAAGTATATCGGCATCATGGAAATCAACAGACGCATCCAGTATCACAGGATCTTCCGGAAAATATGAAAGTCCGCTGCCCGAGCCGGGAATGGAAATGTCCTTATAATCACTCCGTGCCTCGTTTATTCCGAAGAAGATATCCTTGCATGACAGCTTGAGCCTGTCTCTCAATATTTTAAGCATGGAAGCATTTTGACGTGTTCTGAAAAGGTGCCATTGGCGCGGATATTTGTCTGTAAGTTCTTCCGGTTTCAGATTCATTATGGAAGCATAATCCAAACCCGTTTCCTCTGAAAATTTTTTTCTGCACAGTTGACAAAAACACCTGGCGTACGAACGGTCTTCAAAATCGCTGAAAAAGATGCGGTATCCTTCGCCGTAATATCTGAGATGCTCCTGCACCATATATTCCATCACCGGAGAATCCGGCAGGAGAAGCCCTGACGGACAATAAAGACCACCTTCTCCGCCCAGATTGTCTTCTCTGGATGATGGTTTATGCCCTGTAAATGAAACAGCCCTGTCATCGTCTTTTACAGGGAAACCGGCCTTGGCGAGAGTATCTGGAGACCTTCTCAAGCACCAATTCAACAGATTATACTGTACCGGAGTAAAACCTTTTTTCAGAAGTTCCGGTAAACTGTAATATGACGGCAGTCCAGAACCTCCAGCATCAATAATCCCGTTTATCCCGCAAGACTTGGCAAGTTTAAGAAAGTCATTAAAACTTTTCTGGTCAACGGTTTTTCCATCATTTCCGTATTGACTCCATACATAGAAATTCTTCGGCATTTTTCCACCTTCAGGCGCAGGCACGAGGGAAATTTTCATTTTTCCTTCAAACGACTTTATTCCATTTCCGGACAAGCGCCAGTCCACATTAAATTTCATGCCGGGAACTGTTTTTCCTGAAGGACGGAGATAAACATAAATGACAAAATTGCTCCATGGCACCAATGGATATTTGTGGTATATCTGATAAACGGTCTCCACTTTCCGGTCACCAAGGGACAATGTCCAAATGTTTTCTTTATCATTTAACGGACTGCAACTGATCATGTCTTTGGAATATTTATCGCGATAAACGCCAAAATTGACAATCTCCAGTCCTGACGGGATTGTCAATGCCAGTTCCCCCTTTTCCATCTTGAAAGGTTTTTCCGTGGTATAAACTATGAATGAAACAAGAGACGTTGCATTGCTGAAAAGGTATGCCGTTTCATCATCCCTGGCACCGTCAGGATAGGTTTTCACTTGAAGCTCGCTTGCCTCTGCGGTAAAAATTCCGGCAATAAAACAACACAACATAAAAAATCTGGCCGCAAAACTATTCATATTCACTCCTGTAATATTAATAATTGTACTTGGAACTTATATTTATTTTCCCGCTGCTGGAATTCATATCCTGTGCATTCAGGCCCCCGACGTGCCCGTCAAGAAACCAGATATCTGCTTTTTTATTATGTCTTAAACATAAAATTTTGTCAGCATCAAGAGTATTATAAAAAACGCAGTAATCCGCCTGTGGAATGCTGGTATCTGCTGCAACAGAATCACCCAGATATGCATAGGTTGCCGCATCTCTTACACGGCTTAAGCGGAGAAATTCATTAGTCCTTATATATCTGTCATCATTATAATAAAGCGGTTTCTGGCCATTCATCCCGTACAAGCGGTATGATGATCTGTAACCGTTTGCAGAAATGGAATATCTCTCCGCTACAGGACACCCAAACCTTTTAGCAAAATACCAGCTTCCATTATACAAGCATTCGTTCCTCCCGATATAATCAGTGGAAAGCAAGAAACGCCCCCATCCGCCCGAACCGGAACCTGTACTAGGAAACCATCCGCCTGAATCATTATCGTAATAATTCAAAGTCGTTCCTATTTGCTTCAGCCTGTTGGAACACACTACTGAATAAGCCGCATTTTTAGAATTTTTAAACGCCGGAAGAAGCATGGCCGCAAGTATTGCAATAATAGATATTACAATTAAAAGCTCGATAAGTGTAAAATTTCTTTTCATTTGCTTTTCCTTTTCAGAGTGTAACAACTCTTTTTTTCTATAATTTTGCCTTCCAGCAGTTTATTTTTCACCGCAGTTCCCGGATTATCGATAAGCTCCATTAACATCTTTACAGACTTGGAAGATCTTTTTCTGTAATCATTGAATAAAACTGTAAAAAAATCATCTTTAATATCTTTGGAATTATAAGTTATTATTGAAATATCTTCAGGAACTCTCACGTGATGTTTCTTAATTTCTTCAGTAAAACCCCAAGTTATAAGAGGGCTGGTCAACAAAACAGCGGTTGGTAATTCGCCTCGTCCAATAATCTCCTTTACACATTCAGTGCCATATATTTTGAAATAATTATCCCCATAAGTTTTGTGATAATACTCCTGTTCTTTTGAAATAAAAAAAGACTTTTCAAAAGGCAAACCTGCTTCGGATAATACTTTTTTATATGTGTTGAGTATTCTCTCGCTGTAATTGTAGTTCTTATTGCGGAACTCAATATAAGCAATTCTTTCATGACCAAGACCTATAAAATAACGGATGGCTTTTTCAAAGGAGCCTTCGGAGTTAAAGTCAACCCAGTTCACGCCGGGAATTCCTACAGGATTGTTGCAGGAAACAAATGGAATTCCGTGTTGTTTCAGGAACGCGGCTATTTCAAAGGTCAGGCTTGAATACATGAAAATGTATCCGTCAACCGGAAGTTTCAGAAATAAACTCAGATCGTTAACAAATAAATCGTTCTTATGCGCTATTCCCATCACTCTGTAGTCATTTGCTTCAGCCGCTTTTTCCATCGCCATGAGTTCTTCTGAATAAGTCGGCCTGTCCGTTCTTATTCCGATTATGCCGATGACTTTGTGTTTTACGCCTTTGCCGGGCTGGGTTATAAAGGTTCCTTTTTTACCCTGAATAGTAACGAGGCCCTTGTCTTCCAGAACTCTGAACGCCTTTGAAAGAGTAGCGGGATCGGCGTTCAATTCCCTGCCGAGTTTTATGACGCCGGGCAGACGTTCTTTCCAAAGGCCGTCTTTAATGCCTTTTTCTATTTTCTCACTCAAATCTATGTATCTGGTTTCAAGCATTTTTAGTCTCTATATGATATCCTATATGGTATATTATAACAGAAACTGAAAACTCTGTCAAGAGGTCTTCTGAAAATTTACGGAAGATAGTATTATATAAACGCGTCAGGAAGTAATTGTTTCCTGACGCGTTGGTATCAAAATGAGAAAATTAGAGAGATAAAACAGCTTATTCGTAGCTGAAACAGAAGACGTTTATGGCCTTGATTGTTTCCTTGATAGTCTCAATTGTCTTCTGGGGTACCGCGACATTTGTTTTTATGGCGGCAAGGGACCTGTTGGCCTTTAAATCCTGCGGGGCGCGGATATCTATGATGTTGACATTTTCTTTGCCGAGAATGCTGGCGATTTTACCTATTACGCCGGGTTCATCGCTGTATTCGGCAAAAAGGTTATGACCTGTGGGCTCGAGATAGAGCTTGTCAAAATTATTGACCCTTGAAATCATCAGGTTGTTTTCGACGATAGTGCCGCGGAGACTTACCTTGTTTATGGTATTTCCGCCTTCAAAGAGGTCTATTGTCATGGCTTCGCCGTATTTTTTATGGTCATCGACTTTGCGGTCTTCTATTTCTATTCCCCTCTGCTTCAGGAAAGATTCCGCGTCTGAAGCGTCAAGGTAGGGATCGAAATCGGGGGATATCCCGGCAGCGATCGGAGCAAGCATCCATTTGCCGAACTGGCTTAATTCGCCGTAGAAGCTCGTCTCAATTCTGAAAGGCGCGCGATGTTCGCCGAGATAGCATCTGCCGAGACGGGTAAGAGCGAAAGCCAGGCTTTGGAATTTTTCGTCAAGGCCGTCCGGAACGCCTTTATTGACGACACAGTTCGTAATGCCTTTTTCAAAGTAGGAAATAATCTGTTCGCCGGAACGTTTGGCGGCTATGAAATTGGCTTCAACCGTACTCGCGCCAAGGTGCGGCACCATAATATCGGCAATGTCTGAAACTGATTTCGGGCCGGCTTCGTCTTTCGGGTAAACGTCATTGCAGAAAACTATTTTTTTCCGGGCCTTTATTTCACGCAGGTCATTTTCGTTGATTATCCCCGCTCTGGCACAGTTAATGAGCATGGCGCCGGGCTTCATAAGCTCAAGTACAGCTTTGTTTATCATTCCCTTTGTGTCTTTGTTTTCAGGAATATGCAGGGAAATGTAATCGGATTTGGAAAAGATTTCCTCTACGGAACAAAGCTCTATTCCCATCTGTTCGGCCATACCGGATGAAACAAAGGGGTCAAAGCCCAGGATTTTCATTTCAAATCCCTCGAGTCTTTTGATGAGCAGTTTCCCGATATTGCCAAGCCCGAGTACGCCGATTGTCTTATTGGCCAGTTCATTTCCCATGAAAGCGGTTTTTTCCCATTCACCTTTACGGCAGGAAATATCGGCCTGAACGATTTTGCGGCTCGCCGCCAGCATCAGGGCTACTACTTCCTCGGCAACGGCATTGGCGTTGGCCCCGGGGGTGTTCATGACATCGACATCTTTTTTACGGGCATGTTTGATGTCAATAGTATTATATCCGGCGCCCGCGCGGACAACCAGACGAAGTTTCGGCAGAGCGTCGATTATTTCAGGGGTTACTTTTTCACTGCGCACAATCAGGACTTCGGCGTCAGAATGTTTTTTTGCCAATTCTTCCAGCGGGGTTTTAGGCTCCTGAACGACGTTGTAGCCTTTATCTTTCAGCATATCCGCGGCGACAGTATCAAGCTTTGTGGGTATAAGAACTTTTTTCATTATAGAAATCCTTTCCTTAAAAGTTAGCGGAGAAAGAATAAAAATATCACTTTTTAAAAACAATGCAATTAAAAATAAAAAGTTCATTGTATAGTAAATGTCTGTTTCCAAAAGCTTGGAGCGAAAAACAAAAATGTTGAAGATAATTGAACTGAACGAAGTGGATTCCACCAACCGCTATGCGCTGGATAATTTTTCAGTGCTCGCGGATTTTTCACTTATTATCGCGAAAAAACAAACCATGGGGCGGGGACGGCGTGGAAAGTCATGGGTTTCTCCGGCGGGCCTTAATTTATATGCCAGCTTTGTAATAAAAGACAGAAATTTTGGAGGAGCGGCCGCTTCATGGGCGGCTTCGCTGGCCGCGCTTTCAGCATTACGCCGCACCGCTCAGGATATCAGTTTTCGCCTTAAATGGCCCAACGATGTTTACTGTCGCGGAAAGAAAATCGCGGGGATACTCTGTGAGACGAAAAGCAACAACGGAAACATTTTTGCCGGAATTGTCATGGGGATAGGAGTGAACCTCAATATGCCTCCCGAAGACCTTGTCCAAATAGATAAACCCGCCACATCCCTGCTGGCCGAAACTGGAAAAAGCATTGACATCAGAACGTTTGCGGCAGTTCTGGGAAATGAACTCATAAGATACCGGGACACTATTGTTATCAACGGAATAAAACCGCTTTATGAGGAATGGAAAAATGAAAATTTCATAATCGGAAAAAATGTTCATGTCAGCGGAGACAGTATTGATGCGGATGGCACAGTAATTGACATTGATGGAAACGGTGCTTTAATATTGAAAAGCAAGGAGGAGATATTGACTTTGCATAGCGGAGACATCACTCTATTACTATGACAATAGCGCCTGAAAATGTAATGATTGCTTTCGGATTAACCCTTTTCGCGGGACTTTCCACGGGAATAGGGAGCGCGATAGCTTTTTTCGCGAAGAGAACCAACACCAAGCTTCTTGCCGTGTCTCTCGGTTTTTCAGCCGGAGTAATGATATATGTATCATTTGTCGAACTTTTTCTCAATGCCCAGAAAATACTTGGCGTTGAGCTTGGCGCTAAAAAAGGTCAATTTGTGACCGTGGCGGCTTTTTTCACGGGAATATTTCTGGTGGCCCTGATAGATAAGCTTGTGCCCTCCTTTGAAAACCCTCACGAGGCGCATAAAGTCGAAGAAATGCGGGAGAAACGGCCTGACAGGAAACTTTTGAGAATGGGAATTCTTTCGGCAGTAGTGATAGGCATGCATAATTTTCCAGAAGGGCTTGCCACTTTTGCCGCCGCTCTAAAAGAAGTCAACCTGGGCATATCTATAGCGATTGCCATAGCCATTCACAACATACCCGAGGGTATTGCGGTGTCCGTGCCTGTATATTATGCCACGGGAAGCAGGAAGAAAGCTTTTCTTCTCTCATTTCTTTCCGGCCTTGCGGAGCCGTTGGGAGCGCTCGTCGGATATCTGGTAATATTTTCATTTATGAATGACACTATTCTTGGAGTATTATTCGCAGCGGTTGCCGGGATTATGGTATTCATTTCCCTTGACGAGCTTTTGCCTACAGCTGAGAAATATGGAGAACACCATCTCGCGATTTACGGCCTGCTGGGGGGAATGCTTCTTATGGCATCCAGTCTGCTGCTGTTCTGACTTTCATTCAATCCTTCACAGAGATGCGACCAGTCCAGTTCTTCGCGTATGCCGAAACGAGTAAGCGCAAAATCATATTTTACCGGATCTTCCGGATTTATTTTTCTGAAATTTTCCGAAATTTCAATGACGGTTTTAAAGTCGGCGGTTTTTCTTTCTGTCATTCCGGCGGCGGAGCATATCTGGTACATGTGAGTGTCTAATGGTATGAATAACGCAGAAGCCGGAACGGAAGTCCAGCCTCCGGGATCAACATCATCCTGACGTATCATCCAGCGCAGATAAAGGTTCAGCCTTTTGCATGCGCTTCCTTTTGAAGGGGCGGGCAGGAGATAAGTCCGGGAATTCTCAAAACATGAAGATAGTTCCGTTACAAAGAACTCAAGTCCGGCTATGATATTGCTTCCGCTGTTCTTGTATCCGGCGGCGAAACAATTTTCGAGTGAACCGTATTTTTCGAGAACATTTTTTATTCCGGAGAGGAGCGCTGCGATATCATCACCGGTTGTAAAACGATGCTTGAATGGGCCAAAAGTTTTGAGAAAAAAATCGTGTTTGTTCCGGGTTATGAAATTCATGAGTGACGGCTTCATGGTGTCAAGCAGAAAAGAAACATCTTTCAATATCTGCTTCACTCTTCCGTAAGCGAGGGAAGAGGCTATAAGGCCGACTATTTCCCGTTCACGGGGGTCGGGGTAATCATAAAGAAAAACAAGCGGGTCAGGATTGACCAGGGCCCGCTTGTTATATTTAGAGTAAATGTAATCCAAATTCTTTCTTTTGAATTTGAAAATACGTTCATCCTTCTTTCGAGAACTCATCCTTTCCCGCTCCGCATTCAGGACAAACCCAGTCAGCCGGCAGGGCTTCAAATGTCGTTCCGGGTTTCACTCCGTTGTCGGGATCGCCCTTTGCCGGATCATAGACGTAGCCGCACACATCACACACATACTTCTGCATTAATTGCCTCCCGGGACAAGTCCCTTTTAGGGGGCCGAAGCCCCGTTTATTGTTTTCGCTCAGCTTCGCTTACGAAGCTCCCGCGATCTTCTGATTCAATACCATACCAAGCTGTTTTCCAAGTTCAAAGCATTTTTGAAGGTCTTCCTGTTTAGGAACATATTTCACTGTGAAGCCTTCTGAAAATGTTTCTACTTTCATATCCTTGAGAAACGCGTTTATCTGGGGAACAGCCTCTCCGCTCCATCCGCAGGAACCGAATGCCGCACCAATTTTATTCAGAGGCTTGAGACCTTTCAGATAAGTCATTACGTCAGCTACAGTCGGGAAAAGATTGTTATTAAGGGTCGGGCTCCCGACGATTATTGCGGAAGACTCCAGCAGTTCTGCGGCGACATGACTGCGGTTTTTTGCAGAGAGAGGCAGAATTTTAACCTCGATGCCGCCAGCGGCGATTATTCCGTCCGCTATTGATTTGGCCATAATCGCGGTTGACTGCCACATTGTGTCAAAAACTATTATCGCTTTCGGTCGCAGTTCCTGCAGAGACCATTTTCTGTAAAGCTCTATTATTCTCTCCGGTTTGACTCTCCATACCGGGCCGTGATCGGGAGCGATTTTTTCTATTTCCAGATTAAGCCCCGGAAGAGCTTCAAGGAGTTTAAGTATCTGCGATGAAAAAGGCATAAGTATGTTGGCAAAATATTTTTCCGCTTCCCACATTATAATGCTTTCATCTATCTCGTCCTCAAAGCGCATGGAGCTTGCCAGATGCATCCCAAAAGCATCCTGCGAGAAGAGGATTTTCTCTTCTTTCAGATATGAAAACATGCTGTCCGGCCAATGGAGCATTTTGGTTTCGCAGAAGGAAATATTCATGTTGCCGAGATTTATCGTATCCCCTGATTTTACGGGAGTTAATTCCTGAGAAAGATTAAAATGCGCGTTGAGCGCTTTCACTCCCATGGGAGAGGCAAAAACCTTTTCCGGCTTGATTTCCTTAATGGTTTCGGGAAGCGCTCCGGAATGGTCCATTTCGGCGTGATTGGATATGATGTAACGGATATTTCCGGGGTCTGTCACGGAACTTATCCTTGCCATCATCTCATCCCTGAACGGCGCTTTGACAGTGTCTATAAGAGTGATTTTATCACTCATTACGAGATAGGCGTTGTAAGTGGTGCCGCGTTCCGTGGAATAACCATGGAAATCCTTCACCGCCCAGTCTATCGCGCCTACCCAATATACTTTGTCAGTGATTTTTACAGCATTCAGATGACTGTTCATAAAAACCTTATTTGCTATTTTTCTTTTCTTCCAGCAACATGCTTATATGCGAGAGTTCCTGTTCTATCAGTGCATCAATCTTATTTTTCTGTGATTTATCCGACAGAAGCGTTTTAAGAGCGGTAAAATAGACAATGCTGTTTTTTTCAAAGTCCAGGGCCGTATCTATTATCTCATTATATGAAACGTCGGCCCTCAGTTTTTTCGAAACGTTCTCCATACTTCCGAAAACTTTTCCTCCGGCAATAGCCCTTATATATGAAATGGCCTGATTCTCCGAATCCGGAAATTCATCATCACCCTTTAAGGAAAATTTTTCTTTCAGAGTTTTGAAAAGCTTTTCATGTTCGCTCTCCATGCGCGCAAGACGTGAAAGAAGCTCTTTAGCCTTCGGTGAAAAGGAAAACTGAGCGGCATGGCTGTAAAACATAAAGCCGTTCCGCTCAATCTGCTCCGCTATTTCAAAAACCTCATAAGCGTTGAAAACAGACATTTTTTTCTCCAGTCGCTTAAGCAGCGCCGCCCGTAGCCGCGCCCATGCCGAAGAGTGTTACCCCGGGGGCCGGAACAAATGCTCTCTGTGCCAATTCACGATCTATCATGAAAAGCCCATCCGCGGAACTTTTGACTCTCTTGAGTTCCTGTATCAGTTCCTGTGCGTTGGCCTCTTCCTCAACCTGTTCGGTGATAAACCATTGAAGCATGGCATGTGTCGCATGGTCCTTTTCCTTCAAGGCGATATCCGCAATATTATTTATCCTTGATGTAACGATTGTCTCATGCTTGTATGTGTCTTCAAAAACTTCAAGGGGCGAAGCCCATGTCGTTTCCGGCTTTTTGATGGCATCGACAATTACTCTGCCTCCGCGATTGTTCACGTAGTCAAAGAACTTCATGCCGTGAGTTAATTCCTCCTGCGCCTGAACGCCCATCCAGTTTGCGAAACCCTTCAGGTTCTCCGCAAAAAAATAAGCGGACATTGAAAGATAAATATACGAGGAATAAAATTCAAAATTAATCTGGCTGTTTATAGCCTTTTCAAGATTTTTGCTCAACATGTTTTAAGCCCTCCATAAGCCATGTACATTACAATACGCGCGGACAACGAGATTTCCTTTAGCCGGAACAAAAAACTCCGCTTCTGGGGCTTCTCCCGGTTTCAGGAATTTTCTGTTTACATAGGGACCGTTTACGATTTCAATCCATTCAATATAGTGCTTTTCCTCCATCGGATGGGGAACGGAACCAACTACGACTTTCGCGCCATTCGCGCCCTGTTGAAGGACCGGAACATGTTTTTCTTTTCCGGCGTCTGATGTTTTTTCTTCCATAAGTTTCATGGGCTTTCCGCAGCATTCGATAGCGGTGCATCCGGCCTTGTCGCTTACAACTTCAACGGTAAAAGGACTGTCTTCACATTTGAAAATCTGGAGTAATTTTGCTGACATGATAGGTTTTCCTTAGTGTTAAATTACCATTTTTCTGCAAGAAGCTGAAAATATTCCTGCGGATGATGACATGCCGGACATTTTTTCGGGGGAGTTTTTCCCTTGTAAGTATATCCGCACTTTCTGCAGGACCATACAACATCTTCAGTTTTATTTTGAAGAGTATTCTTTCTGAGGTTTTCGAGAAGCGCCAGGTAACGTTCCTCATGGTGTTTCTCCGCTACGACAACGGCATTAAAAGCGTTGGCGACATCATCAAAGCCTTCTTTTTTTGCTGTCTCCGCAAAGGATGGATAGAGCTCATACCATTCATGATGCTCTCCGCCTGCCGCCGCGACAAGGTTTTCCTCTGTAGTCCCTACTTTGCCCGCCGGAAAAGCCGTGCTTATCTCAAGATCTCCGCCTTCGAGAAAATTGAAAAATCTTTTTGCGTGCAATCTTTCCTGATCAGCCGTCACATCAAAAATCTCAGCTATTTCAATCTGCTTTTCCTCTCTGGCTTTTGACGCGAAATAATTGTAACGGTTTCTTGCCTGAGATTCCCCGGCAAACGCCATCAGGAGATTTTTTTCCGTCTGAGTTCCTTTGATTTTTCCCATCCTGCCACCTCGTTTTTAGTTCAGTTTTTTAAGAATAATCTGTTATTTTTCAGTCTTGCAAATTTCACATATGCCGCTAAGCTCCAGACGATAGCCGTCAAGACTCAGCCGGTCAACCAGCTCATTCAGTTTTTTGTCTATCTCCAGCATATCATCAATTTCTATATCCACAACCCTCCCGCATTTCGTACAGCGGAGATGATAGTGATTCTCAATGTTACCGTCAAACCTTTTCTGCTTTCCCGTCAATTCAAGTTTAAGGATTTGTCCTTTTTTTGAAAGCAGTTCAAGGTTTCTATAAACTGTTCCCAGACTTATCTGAGGTATTTTCTCCCTGACTATAATATAGAGTTCATCCGCAGTAGGATGCGTATCAAGTTTCCTCAATTCCTCTATTATTATTCTTCTCTGGTTTGTATTGCTCAACTTCATAAAATGAAAATCACAATTAAAATTTGATAATAATTACTATTACTCTCTTTCGGAAATATTTCAAACTCATTTCTGAAAACAATTCAACTTTATTTATATAGAAAGATGTACATATTTTATAATAAAGGGATTATACGACTTAACTTTTCTTCCTCATCTCTTTGCCGCTTAGAAATCCATACATGACGATATAATCAGGGCAAATCATAAAATTTCTTCTTGACGATATTTTCGAGAGGAAATGTCTTGATGACTTTCAATATTTTCTCGCTCGCGCCGCCTTCTCCATAGGGATTTTTCACTTTTAACAAGGCTTTTCTGAAAGCGGGAGAATAAACTTTTCTGATTGCATTGAGCATGTTTTCTTTTTCAGGCAAACAGTCAATGACGCTGGCGGCTTTTATCCTGCCTTTCTGCCTGTCGCCGATGTTTACGGTCGGAGTTTTAAATGTCGGGGCTTCAGCAATGCCGCTTGAAGAATTGCCGACTACTGCATCGACCATGCTCAAGGCTGAAAGATACGCCTGTTGTCCCATGGAACTGAAAAGAATACACTTTTCAAGGTTTGCGGCAGTGTATTTTTCAAGCATTCTCATAATTTTACCCGAACCCGCGTCAGCGTTGGGTTTTGTGAAAATCAGAAGTGTATCTTCAAGCTCATCAAGCGCGCTCAGAAGATTGGCAAACTGTTTTTCACAGGAGCTTTCCGTATCCAAAGTTACGGGATGATATGTTATCAGCAGGTTTTTAGCCTTCAGTTTTCTCCCGAGTTTTTTCTCTAATTCCTTTTTTTTCAGAAGCCGTGTATGTCTGATCACATCAACTGCCGGTTCACCGAAATTGAAAACCCTGTCCGGGCTTTCGCCAAGCTGTATTACGCGCCTGCGTTCCTTCTCCGCTCCCGCAAAATGCAGATGCGACATTTTGCTTATGGAATGCCTGATGGCTTCGTCAATAGCGCCTTCGGTGCTCGCGCCTCCGCCCAGATGCGCTACCGGTATCCTCGAATTAAGCGCCGCGGACGCCGCGGAAAGCATTTCATACCTGTCGCCTAGCAGGACTATTATGTCCGGTCTGAGTTTTTCGAAAGCTTTTGAAAATTCAAGAACGGCGATGCTCATTGATTTTGAAACCCCCAAGGGACTGTCGTCGCCTGCCCTGATGTCGATTTTACGGGTTATCCTGAAGCCGTCCTTCTCTATTTCCCGGAACGTCATGCCAAATTTTGCCGAAAGGTGCGCGCCTGTAACCAGAAGCTGAAGCTCAAGTTTCCTGTTTTTGGAAATAAGCTTCATCAGCCTTGAGAGCTGTCCGTATTCCGCCCGAGTGCCTGTAATAACGCAAATCTTCCTTTTTTCAGTCATATTTTGCCCCGCCTCCGATTTTGCAGCTTGGAAAAAAACCGATGAACGGTGTAACTTACACCGCATATCAGATAAATTGAAGGCTTTTCGGGAGAAAAAACTATGGATACGGTTTTTATAATTGCGGAAGCGGGTGTCAATCACAATGGGGATATTAAACAGGCCTGCAAACTGATAGACGCCGCTGCCGAGGCCGGGGCCGATGCCGTAAAATTCCAGACTTTCAAGTCTGAAAAACTCGTTTCAAAATCCGCTCTCAAGGCAAGATACCAGACCGAAAATACTGCTGACAATGACGATTCACAGCTTGAAATGATAAAAAAACTGGAACTCAGATATGAGGATTTCACCCAGCTTAAATCCTATTGCGACATGATAGGCATACGCTTTATGACTACTCCCGATGAAAGCGAAAGCGCCGATTTCATTTATGACCTTGTGGACGTTTATAAGATAGGCTCAGGGGAACTTACCAATATCCCCTATCTGAAACATATCGCCGCCAAGGGCAAGCCGATTATTCTTTCGACAGGCATGAGCTTTCTCGGCGAAGTCGAAGCCGCCGTCAACGCCATACTTCAAACCCTGCCTGAAATAAATTCATCCTTCCCTCCCCTCACGCTCATGCACTGCACCACCGATTATCCCGCCGACTATGAGGATGTAAACCTCAAGGCAATGCTCACAATGAAAAATGCCTTCAATCTGCCCGTCGGCTACTCGGACCACACTATGGGAATCGAAATATCCATAGCCGCCGCCGCCCTCGGCGCAACCGTAATAGAAAAACATTTTACCCTCGACAAAAACATGGAGGGCCCCGACCATAAGGCATCCCTTGAACCCAAGAGATTAAAAGCGATGGTTACAGCTATCAGAAATGTTGAAAAAGCATTCAGCGGCGATGCCCTCAAAAAGCCCACGCCAAATGAAATGGATATGCGCCTCCTTATAAGAAAAAGCCTTATCGCCGACCGTTTTCTCAAAGCGGGAACGCGCCTTGCCCCCGACATGTTTTCAATAAAAAGGCCCGGCAACGGGGTTCAGCCCTCCGATCTTGATAAAATCTCAGGCATGACTCTTCTTAAAGACCTCCCTGAAGACGAAATGCTTACCTGGAAACACCTTAAATAAAACTCCGATGGGAATTGCCGAAAGAAAAATATCAAGCAGAGTAGATGCCGCAACTGCCGGACTGAGGCTTGACCTCTGGCTCAGCAGGCGTTTCACTTACAATTCAAGAAATGAATGGCAGCAGCATATCAGCGACGGAAGCATACTTCTTAACGGCAGAAAATCCCGTTCCTCCAGAATAGTTCAGGATGGCGAAACCGTCTCTTTTATTTTCAAAGGAGAGGAACCGGAAGCGGATTTGAATTATAAAATTGAATACGAGTCCGATTCTTTCATTCTCATAAACAAGCCCGGCAATCTTTCATGCCATCCGGCAGGACATTTTTACAAAAACACTCTATGGTATCCGCTCTCAGAAAAATACGGAAGCATATACATTATAAACCGCCTCGACAGGGAAACTTCCGGTCTGGTACTGGCTTGCAGGGATTCAAAATGCGCGGCCCTTTTCGCAAATCTTTTCTCCCGGGAAAATTCTATCACTAAAAAATATATAGCTATCGTCCACGGCAGATTTGAAGGAACACTTTCCGCAAAAGGTTTCCTGATGCCGGACAGAAGAAGCGCCGTACGCAAAAAAAGGATCTTTACGGAAAAAAACGATGATAACCTGAACGATGGAGTTGAAACGGCAGAAACCTTTTTCTCAGGAAAGTGCTCAAGCCGGGACTACAGCGTTGTCGAAGCCGTTCCCGCTACCGGCAGATTTCACCAGATAAGGGCTACTTTATATTCTCTCGGCTATCCGCTGGTCGGGGACAAGCTTTACGGACCTGATGAAAATATCTATATCAGATTATCGGAGGGAAAGCTTACAACGGAAGATATGAAAAAGCTCATCCTGCCCAGACAGGCCCTTCATGCCTTCCATCTTTCCTTTAAAGACCCGATTACAAAAAAAGATTTTGTGCATGAAATACCGCCGCCTTCAGATATTAGCCCTTTATATAATCTCTGTAATGGTGTATAGTATCGTTTCAAATGAAGAGTACAGAATGAAAAACAGAAAAATGCGGGAAACAGAAAATAATTTTACGTCAGAGGGATTTAAAGGGAAACTTCCCTTTCCGTCATTCTGCGTTCTGCATTCCGCGTTCCGCGTTTTTCATTTGTTTAATGTCATTGCGATAACGTCATTGCTTTGCGGCTGTGAATATTGCAGTACCGGTTATTGGCAGGCAAAATCGAATTCTGATAAACTCAATAACCTGAGATTAGGCATGAACAAGGAACAGGTTATTCAGGTTATGGGTGAACCGTTGAAAAATCAGGTTTACAATAAACCCAATACATGGTATTACTATACCCAGATAAAATGGTCTGATACCATAGTCAGCAGAGACGAATGTACCCCTATTTTTTTCAAAGGCGGCGTTCTTGTAGGATGGGGTGAGCAGTACTATAAGAACAAAGTTGAATTCCGCGATCCGAAAGACGAAGATGAGGAAGGAATTAAAGCCGGAGGCGACAGCGGAAGCAGCAATCTCATAAAGGCATTTGAACAGCAGCTTGAAGGGAAACTTGAAAAGAAAATCGAAGGTAAGAGCGAAAAAGAAATAATAGAATACATGGAGAAAAGCGCGGAAAAAGGCCTTGCCCCCCCGGCAAAGGAGAAAAAGAAGAAAAGTGTCCCCGCAACACCATCGGTAAAACCGGAAGAAAAACCATCGGCAGCCCCGCTTCCAGTTAAGTCAGTACCGCCCCCGACGGAAGAGCCGAAAAAGACGGTACCTGCATCTCCCGCGCCTCCGGTTGAAGAAAAAACTCCATCACCTGAACCTGTTCCATCAACAGAAGACGACAGCATGGATTCGCGTTCAGTAAAGGAAATCCTCGAAGCCGCCGAAAAAGATTCAACGAAGGATAATGTTCCTTCTCAGAAAAAATAACAGCAATTATCCGGTAATCTTTTTAATCACATTAAAACTGTTTTCAGCGCTTTTCAATGAGGCGCCCAGAATGGAATCATGCTCGTAAATCAACCATTCGACCCCGGCTTTTTCAGCTTCATTTATCACGTTTTTCATATCAACCGTGCCTTTGCCGACTTCAACGCTCTGTCCTTCGGCTGAAACATCACGCAGATGAAGAAAGGGAATGCGTCCGGCATATTTTCTTATATATTTCACCGGACATTCCCCACCCTTTTTTATCCAGCCTACATCCAGTTCAGCCATGACTATTCTGCGGTCAGTCTTATTGAAGAGAATATCCAAAGCGTATTCATTTCCGATTTTAGCGAATTCCTGGTGGTGGTTATGATAGAGAAACTGAATGCCGTTTTTATCCGATATCCCGGCGGCTGTTTTGACAAGTTCAATCGCCTCGGGCCATTCCTGCGGATTGGCTTTTCCGGCAAGTCCCGTGGAAAAATATTTGCAGCTGAGAGCGGAAGCGTATCCATACACCGGATTCCCGTCTTCCGCGATACTTGCCGCGTTTTCATAAAGGCCCGCGCATTCCAGTCCGCTTTCCTTCAGAAAAATTCCGAGTTCACCGGGTTCCATTTCTCCGTAAACTCTGGCGAACTCTACGCCTTCAAATCCGATTCGGGCAAGTTCATGCAAAACTCCCTTGAAATCTATTTTCAATTCTTCCCTGACACTCCATAACTGTATGCCTATTTTCATTTCAACCCTTTGATTATTTCTATGATTTTCTCCGCTATTTTATCGCCTGCCTCCGGCGACATATGGCTTGGAGGGCCAAAAGTCGTTTCATATCCGCCGCGATTGAACGCTTCCTTAGTGGGGACATAACCAACCATGCCGTTTGCGCCGCCGATGACATAACTTTTCAACGGATAAGTTTTCTCCTTTATCATCAGCTGATATTCCACAAAATATTCCGCCGGGACTCCGGCAAAACATGTATCGCCTATCCTGATAACCTGCACTTCGACAGGCTGTTTCTTTTTAATTTTCGCCTTTTCAATAAAATTATTTATGAACGCCTCATAATACTCATCGCTCCTGAACCTCTGGGCTCCGAAAACTTTTCCTTTGATTTCCTCTTCTGAAAAATTGCGGTAATTCAACCGTAATGTATCTTTTGCCGATGATACTTTTGAGTCTTCGGAAAACTCCATTTTCTCCAGACATTCCTTAAATGAATTGAATAGAGAAGTCCCGGCATCTTCCATGCTGAGATGTTTGTTTTTCTCAAAATCCACGGTTATGACATTGCCGTAAGCGCCATTCAGATAAAGAGGCACAGGACAGCCGATGCTTTTCATTTTATCGGCGACAACGCCGGGAAAGCCGGCTGATATTTCATTTGAGCCGCCGTGGTCTGTCGGGTGACAGGCATAATTCAGGAGCGCTCCCTTGATTTTTCCTTTCAGATTTTTCGCGGCAAGGATAAAAATTTCCGGGTCCATAGGGCCTTCAAGACAGAGAAATAAAGGGTTCGCCGAACCCTTCTGCGTCTTTACAGTTCCGTCCTTCATGCGGCAACGCCTGTTATGCGCCACTTCGAAATTAAAAGTCGATGCTGTTCCAATCCGAACTTCTTCCATATCTGACAAAGCAATTCCGAAAGCCTTAACGCATTTTTCCGTAAGTTCTTCAATGTATTTTTCATCCCTTATCTGATGTGGAGAGAGGTTTGAAACGGCGGGGCCGGCATGGTTATGCGTCGCCGAAACCATAATATTTTCAGAGGGGAAATGGAGTTTCTTTTTTATGCGTTCCCTGATGTCGTTTACTTGTGTCCAGCGTATAGATAAAGTGTCCAGCTGAATAAATCCGGCGCTGTTATTGCCGTCGTCGAAAACGGCAACCCTCGCATAGAGAGGGTCGAGTATTAGATCTCCGGAAAGCTCCTGCATCCATCCTATTTTTTGTATTCCTTTAGGAGGCGTTATATCAATTTCCGCAAATCCAGCTTTCATAATATTCTCCTGATAACTTTTATTTATTCAGCGCCTGACATCCAGGCTTTTTTTGTTAATAGCAGCAATATCATATATACACACCAACTTGCGATTATTCCCCAGTACAAGCCTGTTATGTCTTGAAGAAAATAACAGGTTCCGAACATGCAGGAAACAGCAGAAATCATGACTGGTATCTGACGGAAAACCGCGTTCATGCAATGGCGTACTTCATATGCGGAAACAACTCCCGCCATCGGGAATAATGCCATAAAACCGCCGAGCGTATTTTTAAAGTTCAGGAGTACAATAATAACTATCGCTATTATCGGTACCTTTACGTAAACAGGCAGAGTGCTTTTATAGCCCTCTTCCTGAGTGCGCGGTTTATGAATATGAAGAAACAGTGCGAAGATATTTACGAGGATGAAGGAACTTGTGAACAATGTCATTGAGTCGTGAAGGATTCTGAAAACGGCAAAACCAATCAGGCAATACACTAAAGCCGAAATGATTATCGACACTATTATATTAATGCCCATGCCGTCGTAAAGTTTTCGGATGATATAAAAAAACAATGGCACTAAAAACAGGCCGATGATGAATGAGGAATCGACAGGTTTGCCGATGGCCAGCGCCGAAAGGCTGGACGGAAATGGAAGCAGAAGAATAAAAGATTTCCATTGCGGATTTTTTATGTAGGCCGCGGATGTCCCCATGCATACCACTGCCGCTATCAGAAGAATATCATAAACGCCGAAATGGAATGTCAAAAACATTGATTATCTCATAAGTTTCCTGAAAACTCAGGCAAAAATCTTTTCAATGACTTTTATTGTCCGCTTTGTTATTTTTTCCAATGTGCCGGGCGGCAGTCTTCCCCATGCTTCATATCCTCCTCTTGACGTGGCCGTTTTGGTGGGCAGATAACCGCATTCACCATCGCTGTTGCATTCATGACCGATTATCGTGTACTTGCTTTTGGACTTGAGCTTTACTTCCAACTGCGCTTCGACAAACGGCTCGCCCGGCCAGCCTGCAATTACGGCGTCGCCGATTCTGAATACTTGAATCTCGAAGGAGTAGTATGGATTAATTTTAAGGTTGTGAATATTATCCATATCCCAGAGAGCAAACATCCAATCCCAGGAAATTCTCTCTTTTTTATCGTCAAGAAATATTGGTTCAGGATGCTCTTTTAACATTTTCAATATCTTTTCCTCGCGTTCCGGAGGCAGTTTATTCCATGGAATTCTTACTATGCGGTCTGCTGTTTTTAATGGAATTTCATTGATTGGTTTCAGATTTTCAATAAGTTTTTCTCCCGTCTGTGTCAAGTGTTCCAACATCTTTTTCAAGCTGTTTTCACGGTTGTAAGCAGGATTGGCGTGATCAGAGGGGCTGATATTGCCGCATGCTCCATTAATGCATCCCACAACGCAATTTTCTCCAAGTTTTCTGCTTATGATTTCACTCCAAAGCCCAGGCCAGTCGGCGGAAATATAACGCTGCGGATAACCATGTATGGGATGGCATGTATAATGAAGCAATCCGGCTATTGGTTTTGAAGCAATATCTTCAAAAAGCAGCAGCGAAGCTTCAGGGTCGATTGGCCCTTCGCAGTACAAAATGTTTTCATCACAATTTTTAGGATGGGTTTTCACAGAGCCGTCCCTCATGATAAAACGGCGGTTGAAAGCGCAACGGCTGTCAATGGCCCTTGCAAATTTTATTTTTGCCGGGACCATATTGTTTATCGCTTTTCTGACGCTTTCCAATACTCTGTTGATAAACAACTCATTGTAAGAAGGATTTTCGCCTTTTGCCCACCACAATTCAGGTGGTAGAATTTTCCGGTAATCTCTGGTAAGCGGACCTATGCGCAAAGCGGAATGAGACTGTACGCAGTGGATCATTACATTCTCGGGCTTTGAGCCAATAATTTCAGCAATCATGGCCCTGAACTTTAAGCCTATATCGCGGTTCATGGCGGCCATGTCACAAACAATTATGCAGGCTGTAGTATCCCCGGATTTAATAATAACTATCCGCGCATATAGCGGGTCTCTGATTTCCTCGACCGGCCGGTATCTGCCGATATCGCCTGAAATCTGTGCCCCGTATTCCGGCGTAATATCCGCTTTTGCCGTTCCAACAAAAAACTGCTGACTCTTCTTCATACAATGAATATCTCCTATATCACTTTTTAATTTTTGATTTTTAAATTGATTTAACTTCAAAGCTGTTTTACTGGTTTAAATTTCTGCGCTTCTGTAAAAATAAATTCCATCTCTGAAAATGTCAGGTGCGCACCGCCAACTCCCAAAGCCACATTTCCTGCTGTTCCGGCTTCTTTGAAACGATTTGCAAGATGTATTTTTATTGCGTCCTTATCCATTGAGTGCATGCCTGAAGTCAGACTGGAATTCATGGAATATCTGGGGCCTAGAAGTTTTCGCCCTTCGATATAACCGACGTTTCCAATCGGAGGCACAGTGAAGGCATCCACTCCATCCATTCTGGTTTTGCGGTAAACAGGAAGGAGGTCGTGGATTAAACCGCAGGAGTGGTGCATATATATTTTGCCGTGAGCATGGCACAGGTCTGCCCTTTTATTGAGCAGCTCCACATTGAAGGTATTGAACATATCCGGGGAAATAAGGGTGGTTGATGTGTCATCCATTCCGAAAAATGCGTCTATTTCAGGAACTTCCCGTAATACAAACTCATAAAACTGAAAATATTTTTCCTCCATGCAGGCAAACAAGTCCCCCATGATCACGGGAGCGTCTGCAATCATATATACCAGGTTCACAATGTCCGAATATACCCGGTAGCACATGCCCAACGGGGTTCCGAAGGTGCGAAAGAAAAGTATTCCTCTATCTCCGAGAAGCTTCTGTAAATCTTTTATTTTTCTCACATTGTCCGGTGTTATTTCAATGCGCAATGACGAGAAATATTCAATAAGCTTGATAGCATCGTCTATCGTTTTCACATAGCGTTCAGTTACGAGACTTGGGTGCCCTTCCGGTTTTTCGGTGATTTGCCGGAGTTCGCCTTTCGGGGTGGACATTGTTGAAATAAACTTATTTTTCCCAATCTCTTCCGTTTTGATTGAACATGTATCCGAAACAAAAGTAGCAGGCGAGGGAACCGGAAGCTTGAAATCCTCCGCCCCCCAATATTCTCCCAGTTTCAGAATATCATGTGCAAGACTGCCTGACGAAGAATTAAAGACATCTTTCAGTTTTTCCGGGACTCCTGAAGTGGGATTCTCATTCGGAAAGAGATATGCCGATGTCGGAATCCACTGGGGATTTTCACAACGCAAAGTTTGCAACAGGTTTTCACGTGGGGTCATAAAATCAATCCTGCTTTTATTTGAGGTCTTTTTGTTTTTGCATGATAATTTGTTGCAGAATTTTAAATATGCCTTCTGCCAGGACCATATTGCCTTCTTCGTTCATGTGGATGCCGTCCTTGTAGATATATCTCTCCCTGCCGTTTTTCTTTCCGAGCGCCAGAAGCTCATAATAGAAATCATAGAGCGGAAATCCGTTTTCCTTGGCGAATTCCCTGAAGGTGTCCTTATACGGGGTTCCGGCATTTTCAAAGCCTCCGCGCTCCTGAAAAAACTCTTTGAAAGCGGGATTTTTACCGTAAGGGTGAATGTCTTCATACATGGGCGGGATTGTGAAACACACGGTTTTTGTTTTTGACGGTAAAGATTTTTTATACTGTTCAAGTATGCTTTTGAATTCTTCCATGTTTACCCTGCGCTCCACCTTGACGGGGTCAAAATTATTTGCGCACAAATCGAGGATTACATAATCAGGATTTTTTGAGAGGACGCCGTTTTCAAAACGGGCCATTGCCTCCCGTGCAGAGTTTCCGCCTTTGCCGGAATTCACCATGTTGAATTCATATTCCGGAAAACTTTTCCGCAATTTTTCTCCAACGATATTCAACCATTTCTTATTTTCATCGGCCATTTCCTTTGCTTCTGTGATTGACGCGCCGAGACCTACTATTGTTATTTTTCGTTTTGTCATAGATACTGGTTCCTTTGATGACCTGGAAAAATTGTCTGTTTCCGAAGCTCCCAGGTATTGGCAAATCGGTAACAGCATCAGAAAAAATACTTGTTTTAACATGCAAATTCCTGAAAATTTAAAGTTTATAGACTTCTCAGATAGTTTGTGACCTTTTTTATAGCCTGGTCTGCGGGATATTTGTTGTTTTCATATTCTATATTTATGAAGCCTTTGTAGCCGTATTCCTTCATCGCTTTCCAGCAGCCTTTTGTATCGACATTACCTTCGCCTATCAATGCGGCGCGGTAATATTTGCCGTCCTGCATTTCTCTGTAGCCTTCCTCGGGATGGTCTATTATATCCCAATCTTTGAAGTGGGCATGCACTACGTAATCAGCACATTTCTTAAATGATTCCACTGGGTCTTCTCCGCTTGCGGCATTGCCGTTGTCGTAAGTCAGTTTCAATTGCGGAATTTCTTTTTGAGCCTGAAAAAAATCCGAAGCCGTAACGAATGGACTGAATTTACCCGGAAAATTTTCCACCGTGAGAATAAGTCCTGCCTCATCAGTCAACGGGGCCACCTGCTGCAATGCCCCTATCCATGCCCTGCGCGCTTCATTCCTGTCAGTTGTGCCCTGAGGCGCGCCAGGAGGAATCATTACCACCGGCGCACCGAGAGTTACGGCATCCTGAATTGACTGTTTTGCTTCATCAAGCCAGTCGTTTTCACGTGCCGCAAATTTTCGAAGAAAGAACGTATGGCAGGCGATTTCCAGTCCGGCGTCATCTGACATTTTCTTCAATTCCTTCGGATCACGCCCGTAGGTAGTTATCCAGTCTATGCCTTCGAGTTTGCAGTCAACGGCGGTTTTTATGAAGTCCTCCACCTGGTAAATTTTCTGACGGGCCATCGTATAAGTCATCATGCACAGCTTCATTTTTCACCTGTAATTATTTGTTTATCAATTTTATAATTTCAGCGGCAATGATATCGCCGACGTTATAATCCATTTTTTGTGACCATCCGGTACAGGTCTCGTGTCCGCCTTTGCGGGAAAAAGATTTTTTGGCAGGGACATAACCAAGCCAACCATTGGCAAGAGTTACCACGTATGTGTGTTCCGCCTTGCTTTTCTCTTTTATTTCCAATCCCAGCTCCGTGAAATATTCACCGGGCACTGAAGCAAAGGCAGTGTTTCCGATTTTAAAGACCTGAACAGGCACTTGGGCTTCTTTAGATTTTGAGTGCAGTTTTTTCAGTTTTTCCAAGTCATGCTGATACCAGCCGATTTTTACCAGAGAGCTGAAAACATTAACGAATTTATTATTTCTGACAGCCTCTTCCAGATCTGAATAATCCCTGTATTTAAGGGAAAGGTTTTTTTCTTCAGCGCTTATTCTGCAATCTTCGCGATATAAAATTTTTTCACTGATGATTTTTTTTACGTCTTCGGCCAGTATGGAGCCAATTTTTTCCTTTGTGTCCTTATACTGCGCGTCAGAGTAGTTTCTGTGAATGATGTTTCCGCACGCGCCATTAAGAAACACTAAGACGGTATCATTTCCATAAAATTCTTTTATTTTTTTGCACAAGACGCCGGGATAACCGGCGGATATCTCCCCCATGTGATGACACGCGTGGGATGCGAAATTTACAATTATCCCGCTTATTTTTCCGTCTTTTTCCCTGATGGAAATTACACCAAGTTCCGGGTCTATCGGGCCTTCATTGCAGAGGATATCATCGCTGAGAGTTGATATTGACGGCTGTGATATTACCGTACCATCTCTTTTTATAAAGCGCCTGTTGAAAGAAACCCTTCCTTCGAAGCCGGAGGCGATGCCGATTTCAGAATCTTTCATATTCTCGAAAGCTCTTTTCAGGGCTTTAATACTCTTCTCAATCATGAAGTTTATATATCTTTCCTCTTTCTGAAAACTAACTCTTTCGATGACGGCGGGACACGCATGATTATGTGTTGCGCATACGAGTATATTGGATTTGGGTATTCCTGTTTCAATGGAAGCTTTTTCTCTTATGGCATCGGCATATTCCTGTTCAATAATGACGATGTCCATAGAGAGAAAAGCGATGCATTCAGTCCCGTCACTGAAAACGGCGGCATGGACATAAACAGGATCAAGTATTTCGTTGACCTCTCCCGGGGTTATCCTGTATGTCCTTATCGGAAAATACTCCGGGCTTATGTCAATTTCAGCAAATCCTGCTTTCATTTGTTTTCCTGTGCGCTGAAAAGTTTATTAATGTCTCCAAGTGTTTCTTCAACGAGTTCCTGTCCTCCGGTGGAATTGACAAGATTACAGTATTGCGTTGCGCTGTAGCCTTTGCCCCATTCGCCGCGTTCCGTTGGAAGATATGAGCCGCCGCGTTCTCCGACTTCGCTTCCGGCCAACTGGATTACAAATGTCTGTACGGCCGGACTGCGCGCCTGTATGCGATGGGCATAGTCCATATAAAGCTCGAAACGGTTGGAAGCGAAAGCAATATCGCCAAGGCGCACGACATGAAGCTCCGTCGGCAGTTTCGGATTTTTCTGATAATTTTCATATCGGTCAATGACATTCTGACAGCGTTTTTTAGCGCTTGCGAGCCTGGAATCGGCAATCATGCGCTGCTTGAGTTCAGGATCGGAGGATTCTTTTCCCTGCTCCAATGTTTTCAAAGTCGCAAGTTCGTTCTCATATTCTTCTTTTGTAATCGGACGCCTTGTCAATTGAATTGTCCTAGTGACATGGGCGAGCGGCAGGCTTCTGCGGATGTCTTTCGAGGCCCAGCCGGAAACTTCTTCGACTCCTTTGGCGATTTGTTCGGCTATGTCCTGACGGTGGTTAACGCCTTTCAGTTCCATACGCCTTTTCATAGCCTCTTTGTAATACATGTAATTCGGTGAGAGATCTCCTGATGGCGCGCACTGCGGCAGAACAAAGAAATCTTTTCCGAATTTTTTGCGGAGTTCCGCGCGAGCCTCATGCCAGTAATCAGCGGAGAGTTTCCAGATGCTTCCATCCACCTGTGAGGGGCAGGGCACATTAACAAGCGCGCCAGTCAAATTGTTATCTGGGTCATAGGTAAACAGCACATTAAGAAAATGGTCAGCTCCTGCTTCGAGGTGGCTGAACATCGGGTCATTTGTCTTGCCGTACATCACCGCGTGTCCGTTGACCATGAGGCCGGGCCTTGCGGCGGCATCGGGGCGTTTTGAAACATCATCAAAATATACTGCGCGGCGGCTCTGCCCTACAAAAGCGAAACCGTAGCCCCATGAAACTCCCCCAGGCTGTCTTTTGTTCCATGCCTCGACAATCGCGTCGGCCGCCCTGTCGCTGAAAAAAGCCTGATACTCTTTTCCCGGCATTCTAGGGAGTGTTTCGAACGGATCCTCTGCTTCGTAAACATCGCCTCCTTCATGTGTATGAGTGGCATTCATGATGATTTTTTCAACAGGGATGGCGGGGTTTGTTTTATGGACTTTAGCACGGATCGTCTTTACCATGAAAGACCACATCACCACTATGTCGCAGGACAGGAAAATGACAGAATCTTCGTCATTCGAAATAGCGAGCGCTGTAACTGTAACAGGGTCCATAACGCCCTCCGAAATCCTCAAGTGAAATTGTCCGCGAATGCCTACCGGTTTGTCTGTGGAAACATCCCTTGAAGCCCAAGCGATACGTAAACTGCCATCATCACTGCTGTTCATAAGTTAAACCTTTTTTTATTTCCATAATTCGTTAATAGTTTTCAATGTTTCCTCGACAAGCTCCTGTCCGCCCTTCGAGCCTACCTTATTGCAGTACGGGGTTGCGCTGTAGCCACCGCCAGCTTCGGCCCTTTCGGTCGGAAGGTAGGAGCCTCCGCGCTCAATTCCCTTTCCGGCGAGTTGGATTATAAATGTCTGGACAGCCGGGCTTCTCGACTGTATTCTGACGCCGTAGTCCAGGAAGAGTTCGAACGGATTTGTCGCAAAAACAATGTCGCCAAGCTTCACCACGTGGATTTCAACAGGCTGTTTTTGCGATGTTCCTTGCGACTGCTCCTCGTATCTTTTTACAACGTCCCTGCAACGTTGCAGGAAAGTTTGTTGTCTTGAATCCAGTTTTTCCATTGCGTCAAATTGCCTGGCCCATTCGAGATTTTGCTTATATTCTTTTTCTGTTATAATTCTTTTTGTGAGATTTATTTCTTTCGAAACATGTTTCAGGTTTACGTCGTTTCTCATGTCCTTAGGGGCCCATGAATATGCGTCGTCAAAAGCCTGTTTTACCTTCCTGGCTATATCCATTCTCGCGTCAATGCCTTTTAATTCGAGCTTGCGTTTTTCAGCCGCTTTGTTGAGCATCCGGTATGATGTCTGGTCACCTGCCGCAGAGGATTGCGGGAGTATGAAGAATTTTTCGCCGTACTGTTCTCTTAAGAGTTGCCTGACTTCATGCCAGAAGTCGGCTGAAACGTAAGAAGCCCCTCCTGTTTCCTGAGACGGGCAGGCCATGTTTATAATGGAGCCTGTGAGTTTTCCTTCCATATTGAAAGTTAAAAGGAATTGCACGGTGTGGTCTTCGTAACCTTCGATATGGCTGAAGAACGGGTTTTCTGTTTTCCCATACATGCGGGCGTTTTTCTCGATAACTCGCCCGGGGGATTCTTTATAGTCGGGCTGTTTTGAAAAATCCTCAAGATAAACGGCCCTTCTGTTGCGCCCTACCACCGCATCGCTGAAACCCCATGCGAGCATTCCGGGTATGCGGCTGTTCCAGCTTTCGACTGCGGCTTCCGCTATTTTCTCCACAAGGAAAGCCCGGTTTTCTTCCGGATAAAGCAAGCCTTTTTTTTCTTCCGCAGAGAGCTTACTATATTTATCCGTTCTGTCGCGTATGTCCGGGGCCGTGTGGGCATGAGTGGCGTTCAATACGAGTTTATCCAGAGGGAAATCTTTGGATATTGTTTTAATTATTGCTTTGCTTTCCTCAATGAGCGGAGTCCCTATGCAAACGCTGTCACAGGAAACAAAGATGAAAGAATCTCCTGAAGTTTCTGATGATACCGCAAGGGCTGTTACGGAGAGCGAGTCCCTTATTTCCGAAGATATGCGCATATGAAATTGCCCGGCAAGGTTTACTTTGCCTTTCGGAGTGACATCCCTTGATGCCCAGCCGATTAAAATGTTCGATTTGGAGTCCATATCTTTTTCTTTCCTTGAATTCAAGTTTTCGGAAGCACAACCGCATATTGATAAGACAGCGGCAAATAAAAGTGACATTCTGAATAATCTCATTTTTCCTCCCATAATCCGTTGATTGTTTTCAAAGTTTCTTCAACGAGTTCCTGCCCGCCTTTTGAGCCGACTTCATTGCAGTAAACGCATGCGCTGTAACTGCCACCCGCTTCGGCGCGTTCCGTCGGCAGATATGTCCCGCCTCTGTCAACGCCTTTTCCGGCAAGCTGTACTATGAAAGTCTGAAGCGCCGGGCTTCTTGCCTCTACTCTGAGACCGTAATCCAGAAAAAGTTCGAAGGGATTTGTCGCAAAAACAATGTCGCCAAGCCTTATCACGTGAATCTCCACGGGCTGCTTCGGAAATATGCCTTTCTGCTGATTTTCATATCGCTCAACAACTGCTTTGCAACGGGCGAAACAACGTTCCTGATGCGATGTTAACTGCATAGTCTGAAACTGTTTAATCCATTCAAGATTTTTCTTATATTCCTCTTCATTGACGGCACGCTTGGAAAGATTGATTTCACTACAAATATGTTTCAGTTGCAAATCATTTTTCATATCTTTGGCCGCATACGGATATGTGTCGTCAAAGGCCGCTTTGATCCTCTGCGCTATCGCCATTCTCGAATCAATGCCTTTCAATTCAAGCATGCGCTGCTCGGCTTTTTTGTTGAACATCAGATGCGGCGACTGATCTCCGGCGGCGGCGCATTGTGGAAGTATAAAGAGTTTTTCGCCGTATTCTTTCCTTAAAAGCATCCTGACTTCATGCCAGAAGTCGGCGGAGACTTGAGATATGCCTTCAGTTTCCTGTGAAGGACAGACTATATTTATAATGGATCCCGTAAGTTTTTTATTCATATCAAAAGTGAAAAGGAATTGCACCGTATGGTCTTCATAACCTTCGATATGACTGAAAAACGGGTTGTCTGTTTTCCCGTACATGCAGGCGTTTTTCTCGATTTTCTGCCCGGGAAATTCCTTATAATCGGGCTGTTTTGAAAAATCCTCAAGATAAACCGCCCTGCGGTTCCGTCCCGCGACGGCATAACCCAATCCCCACGCGAGCATGCCCGGCTTGCGGTTGTTCCAACTTTCAATCGCCGCCTCCGCTATTTCGTCTGAAAGGAATTCTATGTTCTCCCTTGGATACAAGAGGTCTTTTTTCTCTTCATCAGTCAGTGCTTCATAGTTGTAATGACCTTCGCGCAAATCAGGGGCGGTATGAGTATGTGTAGCGTTTAAAACAAGCTTGTCCAAAGGAAAATCTTTGTATTTTGCTTTGATTATTTTTTTACTTTTTTCAATGAACGGCGTGCCGATGGCACCGGTATCGCAGGATACAAAAATGAAAGAATCTTCAGGGTTTTGCGAGGATACGGCAAGGGCTGTTACTGAAAGAGGATCTCTTATTTCCGTCGCTATGCGCATACGGAATTGTCCTGCGAGATTTACTTTGCCTTTCGGAGTAACATCCCTTGAAGCCCAACCGATGTGTAAACTGCCATCCTCGCTCATTGTTATTTCATCCCGTTTATTTTTTCAACATCAAGTTTATTTATGTTTTCAAAGACTTTAAGAAAGCCTTCGGCTACTTTTTCGGCCACATCTGTACGGTTCGGGGCCCTGAGCGGAACAGTCATGCCGAAGTGGCTGTAACAATGCTTCAGCGCGTTCGGATAATTTTCCGCCTTATATTCTACTCCGTCGCCAGCGCCCTTGCAAGACCAGGGGCATCCTCTGCCGTAAGCGTTTTTGGCTTTGAACACGGTCATGTCGGGGAGAATGAAGCTCTGCCATACGCCAACGGGAACGCCTTCGGCATTGAGAGCTTTCCTGACGGCGTCGCGCATTTCCGCGGGCTTGCCTTTCCAGCCAATCGCGTCCATGTCAATCCTGACGGTGTAGTTATACCAGTTGTGGGTATGGCCTGTTGGTTCGGTCGGAAGTATAAGGCCTTTTACGCCTTTAAGTTTTTTATTGAGTACCGCGCCGTTTTCGCGCTGTATCTTGAAATAACCGTCCATTTTTTTCAGTTGAGCGCGTCCCCATGCGCCGACGAGGTCGCTGCATCTGTACATCCAGCCGAGGGCATACGCATGATAGTCTCTAGATTCCACAGGTGTCCTAGTCTCACCGAAAGACCAGAGCATTTTGGCTTTATTGAACATTTCCTCATCATTGGTAACGAACATGCCGCCTTCGCCGGTGCAGAGGCATTTGTTCTGGTTGAAACTGAAAGCCCCGCAATCGCCCATAGTTCCTACCTTTTTGCCTTTGAAAAGAGCGCCGTGCGCCTGACAGGCGTCTTCAATGACTTTCAGTTTATGCTTTTTAGCTATCTTCATGACCTTTTCCATGTTTACGGCAAGACCGTGCAGATGGACAACTACAATCGCCTTAGTACGCGGGGTTATCGCAGCTTCTATTTTGCTTACATCTATGTTGATGGTGTCGAAATCGATATCAACGAATATCGGAATAGCGTTATGATGGAGTATGCATGTCGCGCTTGAAGACCATGAATACGAAGTAACCAGCACATGATCTCCCGCGCCTACGCCGGAGGCGAATATGCCCATGTGCAGCGCCGCCGTGCCGCTGTTTGTAAATATGGCGAACTTGTTGCCGTTCCACTGGGCAAATTCGTTCTGGAATTCCACACTGTTCGGACCGAAAGCGTGTTTAGGATTGTCCAGCGAAGCAAGTACCATCTGTTTATCGGTATCGTCTATCGGAGGCCAATCCCTGATCATGCCTTCCGGGATAACTCTTTTGCCGCCGTCTATTGCCAGTTTGCTCATTTTGAAATCTCCTGTAGTTTTTGAACTTATCCGGTGTTGCCGGGACTTTAAGACGGTTGCGACGAAGCGCAACCCTCCACGATTATACGTTAATTATCTATCCCGTGGAGGGATTTGCTTCGTCAAATCCGTTCCCCCGGATAACAATTTCCTATACAATTAAATTATACTTTCAATTATAGAAGATACCGGAGATATAGGCAATAGCTGATATACCGTAAAAAATTGCCATTACTTGTACTTTGTTGCGTTTTCAGGGTATCAGAGGAAAAAACATCCGTATTTTCCGCAAACGGAGTTGAGCGGCATTACAAAAAGGGACTCCGTCCCCTTGATTTAAGAGAAAGGACTGGAATATTTAGTTTCATAGGGAGAAACAACGGGATGTTTGAGGAAAAAATAACAGAATACTATCAGGGCCTTATAGACACGGAAGTCCCCGATGGGCCGCTTGCCAGGATGCTTCGCGTCTCAGAGTGTGAAAATAAAGTTCGGGAAGGCGAAACAGAAGACCCGACGGGAGACGCTGTCCACAGCCGTTGCGCGAACGGGAGGCTTATTCACAGATATCGCGACAGGGCGCTTCTGCTTGTTACGGACAGATGCCCGGCGCACTGCCGTTTCTGTTTCAGGAGAAGGCTTGTAGGAAAGACAATTCCGGATATAAGCGACAATGAGATTGAAGAAGTATCGAAATACCTTTCGCTTAACGAGGGGATAAAAGAAATCGTTCTTTCCGGGGGCGACCCGCTTTCCCTGAGCAATTCCAGGCTTCTTGAAATTATCGGCGCATTAAAAGCCAAATCCGGACTTTCAGTGAGGGTGCATACCCGTTACCCGGTATATATGCCATCCAGATGTTCTGATTTCCATGATGTGGCGTCACTGGTTGATACGTTCATGCTGCATGTGAATCATGCAAAAGAGATAACACCGCAATTCAAAAAAGCGGCGGCAGTACTTGGGGAAAGCGCCTTCCTCCTGAATCAAAGCGTTCTGCTCAAAGGGGTCAATGATTCCGTTGATGAACTCGAAGCGCTTTCAAGGGGGCTTTTCTCTGCTGGAATACTTCCAGCCTATCTGCATTATCCTGACATTGCGCCCGGCATATCGCATTTCAGGATACCGCTGAAAAAGGCCTTGGGACTGATGAACGCGTTGCAAAAACAGCTTTCAGGGTATCTTGTTCCCCGGCTTCTGATTGACATTCCGGGAGGGCAAGGCAAAGTCGTGCTATCGAAAAATCCGAGTTTCCCGCCCGACGGCAAAATTCTCCTGAAATCGCCACTCTCAGGAGAACTCAGAGAATACCTCGAAATAATCTGAAACAGTGCTTTTGTATTTTATCTGAAAAGCAGATATTGTATCTGTCTAACTGATGGAGTACAGATATATGTTATTCAGAAAAAATGGCGCTTCCTGTTTTGCATTCATAAGCTCTCTGTGTCTTGCGAATATCACGATGGCGGAAACTCTCCCTGCCCTGCCGGAAACGGACGGAGCTGTCGATATTCCGGCCCAGAAATCGCCTTATTACGGGGAAAGAACAATAAAAGTATATGTTTATTATCCCGGAAAAAGCATTAAAAACATAAATGAAAAAACAGGCCTGTTTCTCAGTCTTCACAATTGGGGAGGAACAAATTCCAGAGGCACTCCCGACCCGCTCGTTCTCTCTTCACGTTACAACACGGTCGCAATATGCGTGGACTATCTCCAAAGCGGCGTAAGCATGCCTTCCAAAGACGGACATCCCTATGATTTCGGATATCTTCAGGCACTCGAC
The DNA here is from genome assembly GCA_001803225.1 of Lentisphaerae bacterium GWF2_44_16. Taxonomy (GTDB): domain Bacteria; phylum Verrucomicrobiota; class Lentisphaeria; order Victivallales; family GWF2-45-14; genus GWF2-44-16. The sequence continues at coordinate 36,669 of MHBF01000019.1, forward strand.
GCGCTAAGGGCTTTATACTATGTATATAACGGGCTTTCAGAAAAAGGAATTGCCTTTGATAAAAGCAGGCTTTACTGCACAGGGGGCTCCGGCGGCGGCAACGTAACGCTGATGTCAAACAAATTCGCGCCGCGAACTTTTGCCTGTATCATGGATTTGTCGGGAATGGCGTCCCTCAGTGATGACATAGCTTTCAATCTCCCCGGCGGAAGCAAACTCAACGCCTGTTACAGCAATGACCCGTCAAATAAAAATTACCTCGGAAAAGATGATCAGGAGCTCAGGGACACCGGAAACAAAGCGCATCTGGCAGAAATGAAAAAACTCGGCAACCGCTCAAAGATAGTCATCTCTCATGGAGTTGATGATTCCTCATGTCTGGCTTCAGACAAGAAGAGGGTTTTTGAAAACATGCTCGCCGCCGGACTCGACGCGGAAGCGCATTTCATAACCAAGGAAAATGTTGACGGAACTCTCATTAAGGACTCCGCTCACGCGGTCGGCAACAGGACGGACCTGCTTATTCATTTTGCGGATAAATACTTTTCGCCCTCAAGCGCGGAAATGAAAAGAAATGCCGGAAAATGCGATTTTGAACTGAGAGACGAAAAAGTGAAATACAAAACCGCAAAGGGTTCTTTCGTCATTTCATACGCAAAAGGATATCCTGAAGGTAATTTCATATCTGGTAAATAAGACGGAGCGCTATGCAGGGATTTAAAAATTTCGTTGTAAGAAACAAGGCCATTACATTTTTTTTCGTTGTACTTCTGACCGGTTTCGGATACTACTTCTGGCTGCATAGAAAACCCTACACACAGAACGCTTTTCTGATAGCCAATGTCCGTCCGATATCGCCGTTCGTTCCCGGCTACATAACGGATATATATGTCAAAAATAACCAGAACGTAAAGAAAGGCGAGAAGCTTTTCAGCCTCTATGCGGAACCCTACAAGCTGACGGTGGAAAAACTCCAGAACTCCCTTGACGCCGCGGAATACAACGTGAAATCCCTTGAAGAGCAGATGCTGAAAGACCAGGCAACGATAAAAGAAAAAACTTATCAGTATGAAAACGCCCAGTATCATGCGAAACTGGCGACAGACCTTTCACTAAAGGAAGCGGTGGCAATGCAGACCGCCGAGACCAGACAGAGGGAAGAACAGGCAGCCCAGGCAGCCCTTGAAATCGCCAAGATTTCAATGCTCGTAACACAACAGCAGTTGAATTCCGCAAAGTCCAACGTCAAAAGCATAAAAGCCGAATTCAGAAACGCCGAAATAGAGCTTGAAGAAACCACTATTTACGCCAATGGCGACGGGACCATCTGCAACATGTATATGTCCGTGGGCGCCTATGTTACCCCGGGGAAAGCGATATTCTCCTTTATAGAAACCGGCAAATGGTGGGTGCAGGCGAATTTCAAGGAAACAGAACTCGCTTACCTTAGAGAAGGACAGAAGGCGCAAATCAGGTTATGGCAGTATCCATGGAAAATCTTCAGCGGCACTGTCGATCAGATAGGCTGGGGCGTAAACCGCCAGTCCGAATCACGCGAAGCCGTGCCCGTGGTCGAAAGAGAAAACGAATGGTTCCTTCTCCCTCAGCGCTTCCCGGTGCAGATAGCCATAGACAATCCGGACCCTTCAACACCTTTCCATCTCGGCGGCAGCGCTTATGTAATCGTGGAAACCAAAACCAATCAGTTCAGCGAAATATTCTGGCAGCTCTGGAATTTCTTCTGATATGAAAATATTGACTTTTTCAAGAGATTTGCGGACTTACCTCTTACGGTGTGATCCGGGGCTTTTATGTCTGGCTGGTGCGTTAAGGTGCACATTGCCCAGTCTTGGCGCGCTTTTTGTCTGGGTTTATTTCAAGCCGCCGCATTCGGATATTCTCCTGCTTATGACGCCGGGTTTCCTTGCCATTCTCGCAGACCTGCATCATGACTGGAAAGGCAAAATAAGAATTGTTTTCGCGGCGTTTTTAATAATAGCAATCGGACAGTTCGGCATAAGCGTTCTCTACCAGACGAAATTCCTCATTCTTATATGGCTTTTTCTCGTGACATTCCTCAGTTTCATCTCTCCCTCGGGCAGACAGCCCGCGGCGTATGCCTCGGCCATGTGCGTCATAAGCCTTTCCTTCAGCGATCAGGGATGGCATATGGGTGTAAACCGAATCATAGAGCTCATTATCGGCTTTATCGCCGTGCTTATATCGCTTTTCGCTGTTTCATTCACGCTTTCAAGATTTCAGATGCGCTCGATTCTTAGAGGCTTTCTTTCTGAAATAAGGTTCTATTTCATGTCTGTCACAGGTTCCGGGAAACCGGCTGTTTTTTTCGCGCGGCAAGCGGAGGAGATTCTCAGAAACATCGCCTCCGTCAGCCTGAAAGCCAATAACATTATAAAAAAGGAAGAATACTTTTACAGAGAAAATATCCTATCCTCGGAAAAAGCCTCTCTCATACTGAACTATCTGCATTCATTTTCAAGAGACACGCTTTTTCTGGAAAATTTCAGAGAGCAGAGGGAGCTTATAGAAAAATATATTCCGCTGACATTTCCAGTTTCAGAAAGCATAACGCAACGGCTTGCCGGGCTTCTGGAGAGTCTGAAAAAAAGTTTTCCTCCGTCAATCACTGATTGCTCCGCCCTATATGAAAAATGGAGGGAAGAATATCAAGGCGCGAAAAATAGAAAAGAGCTTCCGCCCTCCGCTGAGGAAATCGTTTACGGGTTTGAATGTCTGATTAAAGACATTTGCGAAATGGAAAAACATCTTCAGAACAAGGCATCGGAATTGTGAGGAACAATGGCGGCAGATAAAAATACGCGGAAATACCATGAGGCCTTTAAGATAGCCGTTGCCATAACGGCAGGCACTTTCATCTATCAGTTTTTCCAACTTCCTTACGGGCACTGGATGCCGCTGGCCATAGCTTTCATTTATGTGGGAGGAAAAACCCAGGGCCTGGTCATGAAAAGAGCAAACGACCGCTTCCTTGGAAACCTTTTCGGACTTCTTTTCGCCGGTCTTTTCGCGAGCCTTCTCATGTCATGGGATTACCGCTGGGGATATATACTTCCGGCTATATGGTTCGGGGCTTTTTACTTTTATTTTCTCATGGATTACTGGTACTTCATAAGACAGGTTTTTCTCTCGGCGTTTGCCGTCCTTCTGGTAGCCATAATGAATCCGGCCCATGAAAATCTCAATTTGTGGGAGACGATGTTTGACAGGATGATATGCGTTGTTTTCGGCGGCATCGTCCTGCTTATCTGTGAATTTACAATTTTCAGGGAATCCACAAGCGTTAAATCCGATATCATCGAAATGGCCGGAAAGTTTTTTTATGACTGTTCAGAATACATAATTTCGGTAAGCGAAAGATATTTGAAAAAGGAAAATATCAGATACGAATTCTGGCCGGAACTGGCTTCGGTATCTGAAAAGTACAGCGCCGGGAAAAAACTTTACTCTTCTCTGGAAAACGAACTGGGCCATGATATAACACAGAACGTTCACTACGAAAAATTCTATGACCAGATGAGAAAAATATGCGGACTGCTGCGTTCCATGAAATGCATTGTGAATCATCCCGGAGAATATAATATGACCGAAGGTGACAGCATGAAAATCCGCAAAGCTTCAGACGTTTTATCAAAAAGCTTCAAGGCTCTCCTGGAACAGAAGACACAATGGGTTTCCGTAAGGGAAAAACTCCTCGATATATTCAGAGGCGCACCATACCGGGAAAACGCTTCCTTTCCTGAACTTCTCTTTACCGAAAAAATGATGGAAACGGCGGACTGCGCCGATAAAATGCATGAAATCCTCAGCTCTCTGCCTCATGCGTAATTTAATGAGCGGATTTATTTAACAATTCTCTTGAAAAAATAACAGGATGAGATTTTATTAGCGTTCATGATATTAAAACCATTACAGATGACCGATCAGCTCAGGACTGGCGTGGAATTGATAGACCGCCAGCACGAGGAATTCTTTGCGCGCGCCAACCAGTTACTAAAAAAATGCAACAGAACTGACGCGTTGAACGAAAACGAGATTAACCAAACACTTGATTTTATCTGGATTTACATAATTGAACATTTCGCGACGGAAGAAGAACTGATGAACAATTATGAATATCCGGCCGTCGAAGTACACAAACGCGCGCACGCAAGTTTCAAAAAACGGTATATGTCTTACCGGGAACAAATACAGAAATCCGGGATAGAACAGGATACCATGAAAAAACTTATGTTTTTCATGCGCGACTGGTTTTTCCGCCAGATAGTTACACATGATATAAAAATGGCTGAATTCCTGAAAAGTGAAATCAAAGTCAACACAGGATTGAAAGCCCGCCTTCAGGAACTTATGTCAAAGTTCTTTCCAAGCGCATAGGCAGAATGCGTTTCACCCCGCATAACAGTTGGGCGTCATTCTGCTGTATTTCTTCAAGGTATACCTCCCTGAAATGAAGACGGAGTTGCGTCCTTATTAAAAGGCTCGACTTTCTTCCTCTCTTTTTCATGTCATCTTTCTGCGAGAGCGTTTTTCCAGATGAGGTATTTCCTTTCAAAGGGAAGCGAAGCGTTCGCCGGACTGCTGGAAGGAAGAACACAAAGTTCAAGTTCCGGGATTTTCATTTCCGCCGTGTGCTTGATAAAAAGCCTGTGTGCCGTCTGGCCGTTGAAAAAAACTTTTCCGATATATCTGTGTTTTTTGAGAAAGTTTTCAAAGTCATTGACTTCAACATTATGGATATCCGAATCCATACTGCCCTCCCTGTGACAGGAATGCACAACATCCCATAACGCGACTTTATTTTTTCTCAGGGCATTGAGTTTTTCTTCATAAGGAATATTTTTTGGAAAATCAAAAATACGTCCCATAATATCCCAGAACTTATTCTGAGGGTGCGCGTAATACTGTTGTTTTCGCAGGGACTCTCCACCCGGCATTGAACCGAGAATCAGCAAAAGAGCGTCAGGAGAAGAAGACGGCGGAAATGAAAAAATCTTTTTGTCATCTGTTTTTTTCACCACTTGCGCCTTATCATGTCTTTCGGCGTTATATGATTCTGCCATTGGCGTATTTCACGGATGCCGTATCTCGAAAAAACTACTTCTATAAGGTCAAAACGGTAAACCACCGAGGGATTTTCTATTTCCCTGAGATAATGCGTTCCTGCCCTGCGAATGCGTTTTTTCTGCTCAGTCGAAAGACCTCTTGCCGGTCTCGCGTTTGTTTTATCCCTCCTGCTTTTGACCTCCAGAAAAACAAGTGTCGCGCCGTCCCTGGCGACAATGTCGATTTCCCCGTAGGAACATTTATAATTTCTGGCAAGGATATCATAGAACTTTGATTTTAGAAGTCTGCAAGCGGCGTTTTCTCCGGCAGTGCCGAGCCTGAGATGTTCAGCCCTGATTTTTCCGAAAGGCTTTATCATAACTCATCCTTCTTCACCACCGCCGCTGCCAATTGTAAAATGAAGGAAAAGAGTAAGTATGATGGAGATGGATGAAATCCATATGACAGCCATACCTCCTGAAAAATATCCGTCGAGCCTTTCGCAAAAATTAAACGGCGCCGACCATGAATATATAGTCTTTGAAAGGAATTTGGAAAGCATACCGGTAGCCGGCATGGCAAGAAGCATTCCGATTATCACCCACACCGCGTAACTGCGCCCGGAGGCGGCTGACGCGACAGCGCTTGAGGGAAAAAGCCCGCAGATGGACGCTCCGACGCCCGCCAGTATTCCGCCGCTCAGCGCGCCCCAGAAGTATACGGGCCTGAAATTTATATTAACCAATTCCAGTCTCTGGGCAAAATAAAAGAGGGCCGTTCCCACGGAAACCGAGACTAAAAATGTTTTAAGAAAAGAAGCGTCTTTCAGATTAAAGATATCCATGAGGGTTTTGCGCCATGCAAGGCCCGACTTTATCAGTAGAATGCCGAAGAGGATGCCCAGAACTATTCCGGCGGCTATCCTGTAATTTCCGCTTAACGCCAATGGATGCATTTCAATCGCCTCCTTTTTTGCCTTTTCCAGCTTCCCCGGCCTTGAGTGAGAGAAGGAACGTCGTCAGCCCCCCGAATATCAATGCGGTCAGAAGAAAAATCCACGCCCCAGTGGAAAGCTGTATTGCCGCCGCCCACTGTCCGAGAAATGAATCCCCGGCAAGTTGAAGCCCCAGCATTACCAGAAAACCGCCCGCAATCCCCTGAAGCGGAGTAATAACGGAAAAGCCTACAAAACCTTTTGAAGAACCGCCTTCGGGGAAAATCTTGAATTTCCATTCTCCGCCAACTATTGAAGCTATAAGCGCGCCAATTAAAATTCCGCCGAGAAAACCTGTCTGCCAGTCAAGCATCGGCAATTCATCTATACGCCGTTTATAAATGAAATCCCGGCAATATTCTGAAAGCATCAGGTAAGCATCACTCATTCCAACAGGCGTATCAAGGATGTAAAGGGTCAGGACAAAAAGAAAAGCGATAACAACACCTGAAATATAGAAAGACCATTTACCTGTTATAAATTTTATCATAGAGTTTTATCCTCAAACGGGTTTAGGGAGAAGTTCTTTAAGTTCGGGACGTATAAGCACCTGTCCATGACACATCGCCAGCGCCAAGGCATCCGTGGCATCCAGAGGTATGTCTTTTATGTTTATCCCCAGCATCGAAGAAATAAGAGCGGCAACCTGTTCTTTTGAGGCCGAGCCGTTTCCGGTAGCGGCCCTCTTGGCGGTTTTAGGGGAATATACGTAAACAGGCACGGAGGCTTCAGCGGCTATGGTAATCACCGCGCCTCGCGCAAGGCTCAAGATCATGGCGGTTTTTATATTTCTGCTGCAGAAAGCGTCTTCCAGTGATAGGGCCTCCGGCTTGAATTGCGAAATCAACTGCCTCACGCCTCCGGCAAGACGCCTGAGACATTCACTGTGAGGAAGTTTGGCGGAATTGGAGATAACGCCGCAGTCCAGAATGCGAATATCATTCAGGGATCGGAAATCCACAGCCCCGTAACCGGTACAGCGGATAGCGGTATCTATTCCAAGCACAATCATCGGTAAAAGGTTCCGGTTAAAAACAAGATAAGCTTTGTTTTTCCATCTGGAAACAAAGGGTGTTTCCATCAGGTTTTATTATTTCTGTTCCAAGCTGTCGAGAATTTCCGAAGCTATGTCAAAATTTGAATAGACAGCCTGCACGTCATCGTATTCTTCAAGAGTATCAACAAGCCTGAGTATCTGATTTGCCACGCCCGGTTCTTTTATGCCCACGGTATTGCTCGGTTTCTGAACTATGCCGGACTCTTCGGTTTTTATTCCGGCTTCTTCAAGCGCCTTGGCAATGCTGTCGAATTTTTCAGCCGGGCCCCAGACTTCGGCGACATCTTCATCGACTTCTATACTTTCGGCGCCCGGGTCGATTACTATTTCCATGAGCTTTTCTTCATTGGCGTTTTCGCCCATTATGACAAAACGGGCTTTGCGGCTGAACATCCACATGACGGCGCCGCTGCCGGAAAGATTTCCGTTATTTTTATCAAAAATAGAACGCACGTCGCTGGCAGTCCTGTTGCGGTTATCCGTAAGGCATTCGACGATAAGCGCCGCGCCGCCGGGGGCATAGCCTTCGTAAACAATCTCCTCAAAAGTGGCGCCGCCGAGTTCGCCCGCGCCTTTTTTTATGGCCCTATCTACATTTGCGTTAGGCATATTGACAGACTTCGCCGCATTCAGAGCGGTACGCAAACGGGGATTCGCCGTCGCATCACTGCCGCCGGTTTTAACGGCAATCATTATTTCCTTGCCGAGGCGGGAAAAAACCCTGCCTTTTCTCTTATCGGAAGCCGCCTTCTTATGCTTGATATTAGCCCATTTGCTGTGTCCAGACATACGCGAACCTTTCTGAATTTTTCTGAATTTCTTAATTGTTCAGGCACAAAAAATAACATGGTAACTCATAAATGCAAAGCAATATCACAAGGCAGGCGTTTTTTTTCTTAAAAGAGAAGCGTAAACCTGCCATGTCAACAACAACGCAGTCTTCTGAAAATTAAAAGAATCAGTAGTAAAATTTTTACCGGCCCTAAACCTATCTCTGGGAACGCAGCCAGTTATCAACGATGGAACGGAAACGGTTTCCGCGCTCCATGTAGTTTTTAAACATGTCCATGCTGGCGCAGGCAGGGGCAAGAAGCACGACATCGCCGCTTTTCGCCTCTTCGCAGGCGGCTGTAACGGCCTCATCAAAACCGTTGAAAAGCTGACAGTTGACTATATCTGAAAGAGCGGCGCTGATTTTATTTTTGCATTCGCCCATTATGAAAGCTGTTTTAATTCTGGAGGCCTCCGCGCGGATAAGGGAAAAATCCATATCTTTGTCAAGCCCGCCCAGGATAAGACAGACATTTGAAGTACCGCCAACAGTACGCAGAGCAACAACAACTGCATCAGGATTCGTAGCTTTAGAATCATTGATATACCTGACGTCATCGCTTTCGGCTATTGTCTCAATCCGGTGAGGGCCTGTGCCAAAACTGGATATCGCGTCTTTCACTCTGTCGTTAAAAAGCGCGTCGGCGGGGAAGAAAGAGCAGAGCAGAGCAAGTGAAGCCATTATATTTTCAGCGTTATGCACACCCTGCAAAGAAGTATCGGCCATGTTTATAAGCGGCCTGACACCTTTTATGCCGCTGAAATAAATGATGCCTTTTTTGTAGAAAAAATCCGCGTTTTCAGACATTGAGGAAAAGGTATGCGGAGAAAGATATTCAGGAACATGCTTATTCCAGTACTGCGTCAATATCTCGTTTATGACCAGATTATTTTCTTCCGTCATATTTTTAAATATGCGGAACTTTACTGCCGCGTATTCCTCGAAACTTTCGTATCTGTCGAGATGGTCAGGTGTAATATTGAGAATGGCGGCGGCTTTCGGGCAAAATTTATCACAGCGCTCAAGCTGAAAGGAACTCACCTCAACAACAAGGCATTCGTGAAAAGAGGAGCTTTTAACGCTTTCGCAAAGCGGTATTCCTATATTTCCGGAGACATCGGCCTTGATGCCCACTTCGCGGAGCAGATGGGCCATAAGCTCGGTAGTAGTGGTTTTCCCGTTAGTCCCTGTTATCGCTATTATCGGGCATTTGCAGTGGCGGAAGCCAAATTCCAGTTCACTTATAATTGGAATTTTCGTATCAATTGCCTTCTTCATCAAGTCCGACTTCAACGGTATGCCGGGGCTTGTTACTATGAGAGTGGATTCTGCCATTTCATGGTTGTGCGGAAGACAGTCCTGGGGAAGTTTTTCATCAAAAACCGAAACCGAATAATCCATGGACGCGGCAAGGTCCGCCGCCGCCCTGCCGCTTTTGCCATATCCGAGTATAGAAATTTTATCCATAATACCGTTTAATATATACCGTATTCCGATTTTTTACAGGGGAAATAAATTTATACGGCATTCAGGAAAAGCCTTCGGCTTCTGAGTAATAAAATCGTGATTATCTGCCCTGTCTCTTTTTATTTTCGTCTGAAAGCATAGTAGGTTTTTTTATTGTAACAAGGAAGGTTTTAAGAAGATTTTCGTATCCGGCTTTGGCCCTGTTATAACGCTCAGTAAGGTTTCTTTCTGAACTTACCTCCATTTCATTCTTCCATTTTGAAATAGAACTCATAATCTGGCTGACTTTGCTGAACCATCTTCTGTCTATTCTTGAAGCTTCTTCAATATAAGGATGCTCGGACCAGATAAGATACATCTGCGCGTTAGCAGCCCATTCTATGCCTTTGAATTTCTTGTATTTCTGGATTGCCTCCTCATTTCTCTGCTTAACCGTATCGGAAAGACTGCGCATGTCAAATTCTTCTCTGGAGGGATATTTTATCTTTTGGACTTGCAGTTTATTTGTAGATTTATCTGTAGTTTTATTTGCCGTATTCTGAGCGGAAATCAAAAAGGGCAAAGAAAAAAGACTCATCAGAAAGAAAAACTTCATCATATTCATACCGGTTAAATCCTTATTGTTCTGAAGGAAGGTATTCAAACCTTACTATTTTAAATTTGCCAGTCGCGGGATCACGAACAACCCTTGCCATGATTTTCTGTTCAGCCAGAATTTCATCAGCATACAGTTCATAAGTGCCAGAGACAAGAGCTGTAGCCGAGGTATCAAGATAGAGGCCGGTATCGGCGGCATCTCCATCACCATTTAAATCTCTTCCGGCAACAACTTCACTTGCCCTGTGACTGGCGTCACTGTTGTCATCGGCAAGCCCGTCCCCATCCAAGTCTTTTTTTACCATTACTCCGCCGAGATCCTTTATAGACTGAGCTATGGCTATGATGGTGAATTCAGTAACGGTTTCAGCCTTGGTAAGGTTTATGAATTTGCCGATAATGGCCTCTTGTTGCGCGTCATTGCCTTGAGTGGCTACGGTTCCACCTGTAAATGTGGGAATGCTCGCGACTTGAGCGCGGTTCTTATATTTTGTCGCGTCTGCCGCTGTGGTAAGGGCAGTAACGAGAGTATTAGCTTTAGCCTCATTAATTTGTGTGGAAGCGGGCTGCGCCCCAGGGTCAGAGTAATAATCGCTGGCATAGTGGGTTCCCACATTATCGACATATATATTCATAAAAAGCGCTCTCAGAACATCTTTTTCCTCTTGTATATTTTGATTCCCATTCAAATTAATTTTGCCATAAGTGTAATTATCGGAAGTCATTTTAACCATATCAAGAATATTGGCATCACCATTGCTGTAGGTACTGGGTGTACCGGTGCTGTAATATTTCTTGAGATTAATAGTTTCCCACGCCGCGCCCCTGTGAATTGCGCCAAGTTCCCAAGGGGACTGCATCGGGCCATTCCTGATAAATGCAGTGGAAACATTATACGGTTGGGCGGCTGTTTCAAGATCTTTATTACCACCGGGGTTTGGATTGCAAACGGTATTTACAGCAACGGGGGTTATTGTCCCATTAACGGCATTACTTGAAGCGATGGTCCAGTCGGTTTCAAATGTATTCTGCCTAGGGTCATTGACGGAATAATCAATATAGCGGGAACCCGTTGTAGTATTGGTACTCACTGCGGGAGCAACTACGCGGTCGGCGGCGGCCAGTTCAGCATTTGAACCTGTCTCGATATTTGAAAAATCATAAAATATGGCGTTGTTTGCAGTATTGACGAGTTTCACGTACAGTTTGTCTATCCATACGTCAGTGACACCGCATGTGACAGCAGTGGCTGTAGCAACGGTATAGGTGTTTAAGACCGGACTTATTGTAATGGTGGCAGCAGTTCCTTTTTGATATTCCTTGTCTCCTATTGTAATATCCAGTGTAGCAGCCTGGTCTGTAAAAGCTACAGTAGCTTCAGCACCGGCTGGCCCGGGATTCCATTTATACCCCCCGGAAACCGTAATAACCGCCCTGGCTGAAACAGGATTATCCCCGGAAACGCCGTCATTGTCAGTATCGTACATATTAACGAGTTCTAAATCAATAGCCTTGATCGTTACGGTACAGGTATATGTATCATTGGGCGCCCCGACAGTACGCTGAACAAGCCCCTCAAACTGGAGATTTATTTCATTTATGTACGGGCATTGTTCCAAGCCGACATAGGTAGTACTGGCAGGAGCGGCATCTGCATAATCAGTAGTCGCGGAACAATCGGAATCACAATAATCAATAATATTGGCGGCAATCTGGTTTTTGCAGGCGGCGGCACTGCCCATGCCTCCTGCGTCCGTCCAATTTTTCAGCCATTCAATGCCGCTGGTTGCGTCAAAGGCAGCAGAGAAAAGATTAGGAGTAGTGCCGCTGGCACCGATAAGGATGTTAATGCCTGTAGCTCCCTGCATCGTAGTATCCCAGTCAGTTCTCGCCAGATTAAAGCGGTGGTGCAATTCTGTGGCTTTTTTAATACTATCGGCATCAAGATCTTTCCAGTAGGCTTCCGGATCAGGGGGATTGTTCACAGTAAACCACTTCCGAAACTCCTGCATCTGAACATCTGTAGTAATGCCCAGTTTAGAAAAAAGCCTATCCATATCCGGCCATCTGCTACCGGCAGTGAGCAATCCCGGAGTAGCCGCATTAGTAGCACTCAGATTACTGACATTGGCTACGGAAAGATTGGTTGCGGAAGGGGAAAGGTTCTGTATGTTTATTTCACGTACTTCACGGCCGGGGCGTTTTTCGTTCGCGCCGTTTTCATTAACAACTGAGCCGGCATAACCAACATAATATCCCGAATCAACTGTAACGGACGGATCAAGCTTTACTGAATTGCTCCAAGCGTAATAGGCGATCCTTCCTATTATTTTATCCGTAGCCGCTGCGGATAAACCTTCTTTGACGTAAAACCAGTGGAGGCTGTTATTGGCGTTTGTAATACCGTTCACGATGGTTTTTTTATTAGTGGTGTCAAAGCCAAGCATAGTCTCACCGTTTCTAGTGGTGGCTATATGGTTGATGAAATCAGTTGTGGGACTGGCCCCAACATAACTATACACATCGTAATAAGCAGTAAAAGCACTTGTGGTTTTATAAACATTGTCGATAATTCCTATGGCCCTGTTCACAGCGGACTGGGCAAGAAAACGAGCGGCAGCGCGATTGTCCGTATTTACCGCGACTTTCCGTTCAATAATTGAATTTGAGGCAAAGGAAAGAGCCAGCACGAGAAGAAGCGAAAGCATTCCAAGCGAAAAAAGCAGAGCTATACCCCTGTTGTCTTTTTTCATTTTTTCGAGATATTTCTTTAATTTTTCCATAGTTTGTCTCTTTTATATTACTTTTATTTGCCCACCTTGGAGGGGCTATTAAGCGCAATCCTCCATGAAATCTTCAGTTTGCCGTCTGGCCTTTTTCTCCCAATATCACCATCCGCGAAAAAGTCCTCTCATTATTCTGCCTGAAAGTTTTAGTGGTACTCGAATCGCTTGAGGAATCGCCGCCGCCACTGGGCATAGCAACCCATTTAATGTAACTTTCCCTGTCCAGAAGAGTAAGATCTATCTTAACGCTGTAAGGAAAAAATCCGGGAGTCGCGCTAAGAGAATTCATATTCTTGTCATAACATGAAAACTTCAATCCCGTAACATAGGGAATAACCTGCTGCGCCGTATCAGCAGTGCTGAAAACCGCAGCCGCGACTCCAATACTGCCGGAATTCCGGTAGAAATCCCAATTTGCCGTATTGTCCAAATTGGCGTCAGTTTTCTCGCCGGTACAGGTAACCATAAGATAATTCAGGTTTGCAGCTGTTCCAACATAGTACTGCATTTCACAAAGCCTGGAAATACAATTTGTATTAGGAACTCTTCCGGAGGCCGTAACAAAAGCTATTTTATCATAGGAAGTACTCGGATCATTCGCAGTATAAAGGAAAGGCACCCTGTCCCACTCATAAAAAGCGCACTGTAAATCACGGGACATCAAATCCATCGCTACCCTGGCGTTTTCATACATAATATTTTTCTGCCCCGTGCCTGTCCATATTTTCTGGGCCGCGCCAAAAAACTGCATGAGGGCCAGCATCAATACAGTAAAAACGGCCATTGAAACAAGCACTTCAAGGAGGGTAAATGCTCTGATTTTCCTATTTTTTTTCAAGAGAAACGTCTCCGCTTTTTTAAAAACTGATTAAGGACTCGGATTAAATATTTCAAGAGAATAATAGCGTTTTTCCCTTTGCGCATAAGGCTTTTCTATCGGCCAACTGACTTCGACATGAAGTTGCGCCCCGTACTGATAAGTCAAATTATAGGAAGTCCCATACACATAAATTCCCGTAACCTGTGTTTTCCATACCTTTACGGCTGCCATGAAATCAGTGGCACTGGCTGAACCCTGAGTAATTTTGTACAATCCACTTGTGGGACAGGTATAAATACTTGAAATGGCTGTTGCCGACCATGAAGTGGCTCCATCATCATTTGTCGGAACGGTCTCTGTAATTATTCCTCCTCCTGCCGTGGTTGATATGTTGGTGTTCCAATCATTGTTGCACTGCATGGAAACATAATTCAGAAACTGATTTGCGATATCAGGGGCATAATTGTTTCCCACCGCATCACGCGAAGCATTCAGGGCCACAGGAAAAAGCGACATAACTCCGGCAACGCCTATACCTATCACCGCAATAGCCAGGGTGATTTCAACCATGTTGAAAGCTTTTTTAATTTTGTTCATAGGAATATGCTGGCCTCCCGGTAAAGAGGTTCATGGTTATGGAAGCGATGTTGGAAGTATTCATCTGAGTTACGGTCGTACCGTCAATTTTAGCTTCCTGAAAAGAAAGCACAGGAACCGTTGTGTTCTGAAGGGAACCGTAAGGACTGAAAATCAGTGAATTGGCTACAGTAGCGGTACCCGAAGCTATATCATCTATTTTAACACTGGAAACCGATATGGGATTTGTAACACTGTTTATAGCTACGCCAGTCGGCAACTGCTGCCAGTCTTCCCCTTCCGCCCAACTGCTGAAACTATATGTGCCAGCAACAGCCTTGGTAACATAACCTATTCTGTACTGGAAATAAGGAAATCCACTTGGAAATCCAGCATCCGTCTGAGGAAAAAACACAGCCACATATCTATTGCTGCTGATTGCATAAGCCCTGGCCACGCCCAACTTGCCGCCCACCTGTCTTATGGCGGCATCAAGTCCCTGCCCCTTCACCATCTTTTCAAATGCCGGAAGCCCTATGCCCAATATTGTCGCTACTATTGCCATCACAACGAGCATTTCCACAAGGGTATAAGGAGCTCTCAAAAATCTGAATATTTTATTCCTTTTCAATTTCCCTGACTCCTTCCATTTTGCATTCCGCATTCTGAAAATTATCTCCATGAACAGACATCGTCATATCCTTTACCCTCACCAAACATAGAATTTCTTCCGCCATCGTCAATTTTATTTGGCCCCAGTGAATAAATCAAAACAGTATTGCTGTAAGGCGCAGAGGGCGTAACGCACGCCGGAACCGCCCCCGCAGCATCAGCGGATGTTATAGCTCCATCATAGTTAGTATCCAAATATATCCTGAAAAGATTACCCCAGGGGTCCTGAAAATCGCCTTTTTGCGCATTTGTCATAGTTCCTGATACATCTGTAGTATAATTGCCATAATTACTCGGCACTTCAAGAAACCTATTTTTCTTGCCGTTTACATCTCCTACAGTCGTATTTGGCCCCTGAACACATGTCAAATAGGCAAAAAACTGTCTGTAATTAGAAGCATTTGAAACCATATTACCAAAACTGGGAAGATATCCGTAAATGGCTTCGTACTGTTTTATAGCAACATTGATAGAATTCATTTGAGACTTAGTTTTTGTAATCTTGGCTGTTGTCGGATATTTTAAAACTACTGGTATAAGAATTCCCATGAGAATAGCAATAATCGCTACGACAACGAGAATTTCCACAAGCGTAAAAGGAGCTCTCAAAAATCTGAATATTTTATTTCTCTTCATTTTGCTCCTGTATTTATTCTCTTTGGAGGGATTTGCTTTGTCAAATCCGCCCGCAAAGCGGGATTTATCAATGGGACTCCGTCCCCCGGTTGCGACGAAGCGCAACCTTTCACGATTTCACCTACTTTTCATTTCATTACGCATTCTTTACTTCCTCTTCGCAAACGAAGTTGAGCGAAGATAATAAAAGTGACTTCGTCACCTCCACGAACAAACATCGTCTGTCCCCTTGGCGCCACCGAAAATAGAATTATTTCCGCCATCATTAGTTTTATTAGGCCCCAGAGAATAAATCAAAATGGTTCCGTTAAACGTAGTACTGACACATGCAGGAACTGAACCTGCCGCATCAGCGGATGTTATCGTTCCGTCATAGTTAGTATCTAAAAAAATCTGGAAAATATTGCCCCAGGGATCATAAAAATCACCTACCTTGGCCCCAGTTACGGTTCCTTTTACAGCTGTAGTTGTCGTCCCGTAATTACTGGGAGCTTCAAGAAATCTGACTTTTCTGGCATTCACATCACCTGTGGCTGTCCCCGGTCCCTGTGCGCATGTCAGATAAGCAATAAGCTGTCTATATCTATCGGTGTTGGCGTTGCTGTTGTCTGTACTACTGGGCTTTGCGGTAGAAGCGTTTTGCAAGGCGCCGAAAACGGGTAAATACCCATAGGTAGATTCATACTGTTTCATCGCGGTAACCATGGCGTTCATCTGGCCTTTGGCTTTGGTTACTCTGGCTTTTTCCTGAACTTTCATGACTGCCGGTATCAAAATACCCATTAAAATAGCGATAATCGCAATCACAACGAGGAGCTCGATAAGCGTAAATTTCAGTTTTCTCAGCTTTTTTCTCATTATTGACATCTCCACTTACTTGAGGAATAAGCAACCGGGAAAAACAACTATTGGGACTCCGTCCCTTTCCGTGCTTCGCTTCACTCAGTTTTTATTTTTTATATTTAACACCGCTAAATTACATCTTTATAGTCTTTATTACCAATGTTTTTTAATAAAAACCATCTAGCTTTTCATCAGAGCATATTTCACGCCATTTGCCCCTGATTTTATTTTTTAACCACGGAACACACAGAAAACACGGAAAAAACTAAAATTTTAAGAAATGCCTTTTAAAATTCCGCATTCCGTCTTTCTTCCGTGTTTTCCGGCCCCGAAGGGGCTTTTATAATGGGACTTCGTCCCTTCCGTGGTTAAAAAATTACTTATTCGTGAAATTTGTAATGTCATCGCCCTTGCCCCAGGAGCCTTTTGCGGCAGAGGCGGTACCAAAATTAGCGTCTGAGACAGCCACAGCATCGCCAAGTTTGGCGTCTGAGCCCAATGAACCTATATCAAATGAAGTCCTGTTGAAAAGTCCGGGACAACGGTAATATATGGGAGAACCGAACGTGTCAACCAGCCAAGAACGATTTGGAGCACCTGCGTCTTTCTGAGTATCTGCCGCCTTCAGGCTTTCGCCATCAATCATCAGGTTGAAAGCCGGATAATCAAGGTAAAAAGCGCAAACACGGGAAGTGGCGTGAATCTGATTCCTGCCAACGTTGACATCAGTCCAGTCCCCAGAAGATATTGCCGGTATATAATAGCCGTATTTGGATTTATAATTTTCAAGGGCGACTTCGACTTTTTTAATGAGTGCTCTGGTCTTGGATTCGGCGGACTTGCTGCTGGCATACTGGAAAACACCGATGGAAAGACCGAGAAGGACGGAAAGAATAAACATCACCGCGAGCAGTTCGACAAGCGTTACAAATGAACGCCTTGACTTTGTTTTATGCCAAATCATAAGGCCCCCATAATAAATTCAGTTTAAATGACCTGAAAGGCCGACCACACCCTGCCATAGGAGATTATATCACATAAATGCTCAATTTTCAATTACTTAACAATTCAAACAGCGACAAAGAATCAGAAAAAAAGCCCAAAAAATCCATTTTCTCCAATTTTCTCCAATAAAATTCTATTTTACAGCTTTTTCTCTTATCGGATAAATTTTTTATACATTTTTAGTATTTTGAGGTCCTGCATTTTCGCATAAAAGATAATTTTGAGTTATAAATATCCTGAAATATGGATTTTACGCATAAGTGAATTATATTAAATAAACTTTATGTCTTTTTATTTGTGAAAATTCCGGGAAATTAAGGAAATATGCGTTTTCAATGTCCATTTTGCCGCGGAATAGTGGCGGTTGAAAATTCAGACTTGGGTATAGATGTGCAGTGCGGTTACTGCGGAGAAATCGTTACTGTCCCCTATTCGCGGGTTGCCACAGGCGCGGTTATAGCTGATTTTATCATACTTGAGGAACTCGGCAGAGGCGGCATGGGAGTAGTTTATCTCACGCATCAGATTTCTTTGGACCGTCCGGCAGCGCTCAAGGTACTTTCCGATACTTACGCGAACAACGCGGAATTCGTAGTCAATTTCATCAAGGAGGCAAGGGCCGCCGCTAAACTCAATCATCCTCACATTGTACAAGCTTACGCGGTTGGTGAAGACGAAGGCATTTTCTATTTCGCGATGGAAAATATCGACGGCGAAACAATGAAGAATGTCATAAAGCGGGAAAAAGTTATTTCCATCGACAGGTCGATTACCATTATCCAGCAGATAGCTGAAGCTCTCGATTACGCGTGGAAAGAGCAACGCTTAATACACCGTGACATCAAGCCGGACAATATAATGCTCACAAAAAATGGCCGGGCAAAACTCGCTGACCTCGGTCTCTCAAGAGTGGCCGGAGAAATTGATGACTCTAATGATGATGAAGTAATGGGCACTCCTCAGTACATCAGCCCCGAACACCTCACCGGGGCCCCTATGGATATACGCAGCGACATTTACAGTCTGGGCGCGACATTCTACCACTTTGTAACTGGAAAATTTCCTTTTGAGGGAAGGACCGCTTCCGAAATAGCCAGAAAACATCTCGACGAAAAACTCGTTCCTCCAAATGAATTCAATCCTGATGTGCCTGAGTCCGTCAGCAAAATCGTAGTTAAAATGATGGAAAAAAGCATCAAGGACCGCTATCAGGACGCAGCTGAACTCGTTGATGATTTGAGAATGGTACGCAGAAGTAAACTTCCATCTTCTTCTTCAGGAAACATAACCGGCTCTTTTAAAAGGTCAGGCTCAAAGACCGAACGGGCACTTCAGTTGAGAAATACCAAAGGAAGCAAAACCGGACAGTTCAATGTTTCTAAATCGGCAACTTCCGATATTCTGAATAAAAATCTTTCCGGCTCCGGGAGTCACAGCTTCAATGCCTCCGGAAATCCGGAAGAAACTCTGTACATGACCAATACCGGAAAATCTTCAAAGGCCATAATCATTACGCTGCTGGTGCTTATAGTCGTTCTCATCGCGGGCGGCGCTTCAGCTTATTTCATCTACAAGCAGAAAGAAGCCAAAAGGCTCGAGGAAATCACAAGAAAAGAAGAGCTCGCGAAAAAAGAGGAAATAGCGAAGAAAGAAGAGCTTGCGAAAAAAGAGGAAATAACAAAAAAAGCCCAGGAAGAAGCTTCCAAAAAGAAAATGATAGAGCCCCTCCCTGCCAACGCAACACCGTTCATGAAAAAAATGCACGAAATACTCTCCTTCATAAACGCGAATCCAAATAAAGAAGGTGAATTTCTTAAGAAATGCGAAGAACTTTTTTCCTCTTCACTGGTTCCATTCGGACAGGATGAAAAAGATAAACTGAACGGGCTGAAGGGGCTTTACGTGGAAATCGACGAAAAAAGATTGGACAAACTGAGAAAAGCCGCAAAAGATAAATACGATGCCCTTATCGCCGATAAAAAAACCGCGGAAGAAAAACGTTCAGCCGCAGACAAAATAAAGGCGGAAAAGGAAAGAAAAGAGAAAGAACTTCAGGCAAAGAAAGATAAAGCGGAGCAGGAAAAAAAGGAGCAAATGGAAAAGAAAATTTCCGAATATGTTGAAAAAATAGAGAGCGACAAAAACCTGATGCGCCGTACATATATCGATCTTGTCAAAAGAAATGAGTTCAAAAGGGCCAGAGACACTTTCGCTTCTTCTCACGATGAACCGGCAAAAGCCAAGAACAATTATCCGGAAATAGAAAAAGCGGCGGCGGATTTCGATGCCTGGGGCAAAAAAATGCAGGAAGGCGTAGACCTCACTGAAAAACTCCATAAAATAGTAACTGACAGCGGTACGAAGCTTTCCGGTTCCACTGTTGAAATAAAAAGCGGCATGCTCGGTAAAATCGTCGATATCAGAAACGGAAATATAACTGTAAAATCACTTATCGACAGCAAAATCACTACTGTTCCCGTCTCGGAACTTGAAGTTAACTTTCTGGCCAAACTCCTGAAAAAGGCTTCCGAAAAAGTGGAGAATGGTTCCGAAGCGGCTTTTTACTATCTCCTGAACAATGGAGAATTCACGAAGGCCAGGGATTATGTCCCCGGTGAAGACTGGAAAAAAGAACTCAGCGATACCGCCTATGAATACTTCAAGCTGAAACTGAGTTTTGCCTCGGAAAAAGAAAAGGACGCCCTGGCCAGAAAATTCGGCGGCAATTCTGATTACAGAAGGGCCAAAAAGGATTCCCCTCACTCAAACTAAGTAATCACATTCCCAGGCTAAAATGAAAATAATTCACTTTTCAGACGCGCACGCCGGAGGGCCTGCCGAAGATTGGCTGGCCTACCTCGACAAAAGATGGGTTGGTGTCTTTAACTTCAATTTCCGCCGCAAATTTCAGCACGACCTGAGCATGCTTGAAAAAACCGTAACTTATGTCCTTGATGTCAAACCCGACCTCGCTGTATGTACGGGAGACATAACGTCAACCGGACAACCGGGTGAATTCGAAAAAGCTTTAAAAATATTGGCCCCGCTCCGCGATTCACAGATACCGTTCATCTTCATTCCCGGCAACCACGACTGCTATGTAAGACACCCAAAGTGCGTTAATGCCATGAAATCGGCGGTGCGCTATCTCAACAGGAATAGAATAGACTTCGATGCCCTTCCCTCTGTTATTAAAATCGGACAGATTGAATTCATTATAGTCAACGAATCTTTCCCTACAAACCTTCTCTCCTCATGCGGTTATCTTAGAAAAAACAGCGCTGATTTCATAAAAAGGATTTGTTCTTCAAATAAAACATGTCCCCGGGTACTGATCGGACACTATCCTCTTTTTGAAGACCACCCTTTGCTGCGTATACGCCACAGACTCTGGGGACAGAAAGACGTATTGAACCTGCTGAAAGACGGCAAAATCGACTTATCCCTCTGCGGACACGTTCATTTCCCTAACTCCCGCATCAATGAAAGAGGCCGCGGCGAAATCTGCGCCGGCTCCGTAACCAGAAATGCTTCCATCGCCATCATAGATTACGATGATAAAAAAGATATTTTTAACTGCGAGAATTTTTCTCTGAAAATTTAAGAGGCCCTCAGATGTTCAACGGTAAAAAAGTTATTGTTATAATGCCTGCGTATAATGCGGCAAAAACACTGAAAAAGACCTATGATGAAGTAATCGCGCAAGACTACGTGGACCTCGTGATACTGGTTGATGACGCCAGCTCTGACAACACCGTTGAAATAGCCGGAAAACTGGAAAAAATAAAAGTTTTTCATAACGACAGTAACATCGGTTATGGAGGAAACCAGAAAATATGCTATAGAAAAGCCCTTGAGGAGAAAGCCGATATTATAATAATGGTCCACCCTGATTATCAGTACACGCCAAAGCTTATACCGGCGATGGTGTCACTTATAGGCAGCGGACTTTATCACTGTGTAATAGGGTCAAGGATACTTGGCGGACAGGCCATGAAAGGCGGAATGCCGTTATGGAAATACATTTCAAACAGGGCGCTTACTTTTATTGAAAACCTGTTTTTAGGCGCAAAGCTTTCTGAATATCATACAGGCTACAGGGCATTTTCAGCGGAGCTTCTGCGAAGCCTTCCTCTGACGGGCAACTCAGACGATTTTGTTTTCGACAATCAAATGCTGGCGGAAATAATATGGTCCGGCTGCACAATTGCCGAGATAAGCTGTCCTACAAAATATTTTTCTGAAGCTTCAAGCATTAATTTCAGGAGAAGCATTATTTATGGAACGGGCTGCCTTCTGACAGCCCTGAGCTTTTTTATGTCCGCGCGTTTCGGCTTTTCCAGCGTAATTTTTCAGGAAAAGACCAGAAATACAATGTCGGAAAAGCATAATTTATGATGAGTGAAAAACTTAGAAATCTGCTGATATACGGAGTATTAATTTTGCTTCCCTCGCTGGTCTTCGCTTATTCCTGCGGATTTGATTTTCTCAGTTCCTGGGACGATGACATGTTCATAACCCGAAATTCCGCAGGACTTGTCCTGAGTTTTTCAAATATACATTACTGGCTTACTCACAAATGCATCGACAATTATCTGCCGCTCACCATGTTTTCCTACATGTTTGATTTCAATCTCTGGGGCCTGCAACCTCTGCCATATCATATCCAAAACCTTTTCTGGCATATCTGCGCAGTACTTGCCGTTTACAGAATACTGCTTTTTTTCGGTATCAGCAAAGGAACATCTTTCTTCCTGGCGGCTGTTTTCGCGGTGCATCCCCAGAGGGTAGAGTCTGTGGTATGGCTTTCGGAACGCAAAGACGTCATCTGCGGGGCGCTTTATCTGTGGAGCGTTTATTTTTATTTGAAAAAATTATCTTCCGATAAAATACCGCTCCTGTCTCTTTTTCTTTTTGTCGGCGCCCTGATGGCAAAACCAATGGCGATAAGTCTGCCGGCGATACTTCTGTGTTGTGAATTTTACAGGAAGAGGGATTTCGATATAAAGGCATATTTTCTGAAACTCTGGCCTTTTTTCACGCTTGCTCTAGCCTTTGTACCGATAACGGTATCGACAAGAGAATATTATACCGACGGACTTTCCATAGCCAGCCGAATACTAACTGTCCTGCATAATATTCCATGGTATCTGTGGAAAACTTTTCTGCCGGAAAATCTTTCACCTGTATATCCTAAAGTTTTCTATTCCGATATGCTGCTCTTGAAATTATTTTTATCATATACATTGTGTTTTTCCATTTTTTTTCTGCTGTTCAGAAAAGACAAGCGCGGCTTTTATTATGCGGCCTTGCCGCTGTTGTTTTCATATTTTACTGTTTTGGCCCCTGTGATAGGCTTCCTGCCATTGGGTGGAATCGATTATACGGACAGATACAGTTATCTGCCCTCCGTGATAATACTGCTTGCGCTCGGCTTGTGCATGAAACGTATTCTGCCGGAAAAAAAACATATCGCAGTCGTCCCCGCCGCTTTTATCGTCATCGTCTTTCTTTCACTGACGACATTTTATTATGCACTGAGTTGGAAAAACATGTATTCAATATGCTCGGCGGCTTCAATACATGAACCGCCCAATCCTCTGCCGTTAGTTACGCTGGGATATTTCGAGCTTGAGAACAAAAACTACCGGAGAGTTTTTGAAATATCCGAAAAGCTGAAGTCCTTGAAAGGGGACAAGCCATCCGTATTTTTCAACACGAACCTGTCCGGATATCTGACAGGTACGGCCCTTTACAGAATGGGTGAAACAGGCACGGCCCTGAAAATATTTGAAAATATAAAGGGTTTCATGAAAAACAACACTTATACCACAAATGCCGATTACTGTATGATGCTTCTGTGCATGGCCGGAGAGTATCTGAAAAAAGGAGAGAATCTCAAGGCCGCTTCATGTTATGATGAAATCACGCTCTCTCCCGGAAACGATGAATTCCGCAACCTCTATTTCACGGGAATGTCTGAATATCTCCGCGGAAACAGAAGTTCTGCTCTGAAGACTTTCGGGAAGCTGAAAGAACTTCATCCGCAAGATCGTGAAATCGGAAAAATATATGAGCAGATAAAGCGTTCAATAGAGGAAAAATAATTCTTTCAGTTCCTTCTTCCAGCCCTGAAGTTTCTAAAGGCTGAAATAAAAACAAGAGCCAGTATCAATATCCATCCCGCAACAGAAATATAGATTCCGATAATCAGCGGCCAGGGCCTGTAATGAAGTTCAATCCTGTGAGCCCCGGGACTTATCCGCAATGCTTTCATTATGTAATTGGCACGAAGGATTTTTTCTTCTTTCCCATCTATTTCTGCCTTCCATGCACTGTCATAGCCGTCACTTATTACCAGAAAACCGTCAGCGCCGGCGTTCGCCGAAAATACGATATGGCCCGGCATATATGATTGCACTACTATATCACATCCAAGATCAGGATAAGAGGTTTTTCCAGGCGGCAGAGGCATATCTTCAAGAATTACCCGGCGCCTGAAATCTTCCGCCGAAAAATTCCGCAAATGTTTTAACGTATCATTTTTTGACGCGCAGAAAAGATATTCCGGGACAAAAAATATTCTGTCGAACGCGCCCTTGTTCTCAAAAATCCTCATTTCACCGTCATAGACCAGCTTGAATTTGTCATCTCCAATGTCTGCCGCTTTGGGGAGAAGGACGTATTTCATGTTTATAATATCAAGAAGCGGCGATTTCCAATTTTTAAAAATGATATAATAGTTGTATTTTCCAGGAAGGGTGGTACCCGGCGTCATCTGTGAAATGAAAATATAATCCGCATAACGACGTGAAAAAACCGAAGAGTAACCTCCGATATCTTCAATATTAAATGGCAAAAGCGCATTGTCCATGACAATACCGTTAAAGGTCATGCAGCGAAAGAGAGCTTTATCGCGTTTAAGAAATTCTATCGCCGGAGTTGAAGGGTATTCCATTTCCCGTGGAATAAGGGAGTTGAAATTCATAGAAAAACTCATCAGATCGTATATGAGCGGGATGGAAATCAGGAAAAGGAAGAACTGTCTGGTTTTTGAATTTTTCATGAATAAAACAATCAACAACAGAAAAAAAGATATTATGACAAGAACCAAAGGGTGAAATATTGAATATGAAGACAGGGATAAATATGCCTTTGCTTTTTCGAACGGTTCCGCATTGTACCTGCAACTGAGCACGAAATTCACCACGCATCGGAACTGCGCCGATACCGCGAGCGCGACTGCCACCGCTAAAATAAAAAACCATACCCCCGCAAGCATTTTTCTGCTGATGTTTTCCCGTCTGTCAAGAACATCCATACCGAGAGCGGCAAGCATTGAAACACAGAACCCGAATATATAAAGACACCTGGTCGGATTAGCAAAATCCAGGCCGGGCAGGAAGCGCCATAACGGATAATACAGCGGAGATCCCATTGCCATAAGCAGAATAACCAATGCACAAATCCCGTAAAACGTAACATGCCTTCTTCTCCTCGCGTAAATAATCGCCGCCGCCGCCAGAAAAACCGAAAGAACCCCACTGTATATGCATAATTCACTGTAATTATTATACGGGTTTTTATCTTTTTCCGCTGGTGTCAGAATAAATTTAAACGCGGGATTTCCAAAAAAGTCAGGGTAAAGCATGGTTATGAGGTATTCAGGATAGACTTTTGCGTATCTGTCAGAAAGTTCTTCATAACGAATTTCGCCTCTCTGATTTTCTCTGTAATGCTCCAGATGCAATACGAAAAAATTAAGTGAAAGCAGAAAAGCCGTCAGAAGAGCCAGCCCGAATAGAAGGGCCGTTCTAAAAAAAGATTTAACCTTCTGAAGAGTAATACCCGGCATTTCACCGACAAAAGCCCTGTAAAGAAAGTAAACCCCAGTAAAAATAAGTTGAAAATACAAGCTGTTGGCGTAGGAGGCCCCGACAGTCAGCGCTATTGAAATTACAATGCCAAGCCATGAAAGCAGAGTTTTTCTAACCAGCCATCGTTCAATAAACAGCAGCGACGCGGCAAGCAATCCGGACATTACCGGCAGATACTCGACTTCAAACCATGTCATCGCATAGCCGTTGAACATCCACGCGACCGCCCCCAGCAAAGATGCCGGCCCTTTCAGACCTATCTGCCTCAGATAAAAATACGTAAAAGCCCCTGTCGCAATAAGATGAATAAACAGCAGAATATCGTGTGCGTATGTGACTGGGAAAATATAGAAAAGCACGAAAAATACCGGCGATGTGTATGTATGCGTCCCGGCAAGGTTTCCGCAGAAAAGAAAATTGTTCCAGAAAGGCAGAATATTATGCTCATAACAGTATTTCATAAACTTATGGGATATATAGAAATCATTTATGGCGTCATTTATAAGCATGTTTAAAGGCGTATAGCCTGGAACAAGGTTTTTCCAAGGCAGAGAATACAGGAGATTGTCAAAAGGATAAAATGTTTTTCCGCTGAAAAATACCGGGAAGAAAAACAAAAACGCGGAAACGCATATAACTGCCAGAGCAATCGCTCCGGATATCTGAATATTTTTTAATCTCATTAAAATCCTCACTGGCAGGAAAGATCATACTGTTTTCTACATATATCATCCATATAAAGCTATTTCAACAGATTCCATAATACCGGTAAGAGCAAAGGAGGCGATTTTCGGTATTTTATTACTGTAAAAATCTTTTTCTGAAAAATTGAATGTATCTGAAATAAAGAATATATTCATATCGTCCGTTTTTGTTTTTACCTTTTAATATTAAAGATACGGAAAAACTATTGATTATGAGCGATAAACTTAAAGAAAAATTATGTAACCAGATCGTCATCTTCGACGGGGCCATGGGAACGGAAATATATAAACGGAATTTTTTCGTAAACATTTCGTTTGAAAGTCTCTGTGTCAGTTCTCCAAAGATAATCTCGGAAATTCATAAAAGCTATTATGACGCCGGGGCTGAAGTATTGACGACAAACTCCTATAATGCCAATTTCAATAAACTTTCATATTACGGGCTCAGCGACAAAGTCAAAGAAATAAATACAGCCGCCGTAAAACTCGCAAAAGAAAGCGGCGGAACTGACACGCTTATTGCCGGCTCCGTCGGCCCTATAGGGGATATAAGCTACAACAGCGGCATAACTGATGAAAGAATCGTTGAAATACTTACTGAACACATTCAGGCCCTTCAGGATGCCGGAGCTGATTTCATCATCTTTGAAACTACCTCCTCGCTTATTGATACGGAATATGCGTTCCGCGCTATAAATAACGGCCCTTCCCTGCCTTATGTAATCAGTTTCTCACTGGACAGAAACTGCGAAACGGCAAAAGGCGAACCTGTTGCCAAGCTTCTTCAGGTGCTGAACGGCAATGGAAGAAAACCCACTGCTTTGGGATTAAATTGCGGAGAAGGCGCAGAGGGAATGCTTGCGTCCCTTGAAAAGTTCATCCCCCTCGTGGATTACCCCGTAATAGCACAGCCCAACGCTGGAATACCGAAAAATGTCGATAACCGCATGCTTTACATGACCAACCCTGAATATCTCACGACTTACGCCAAGCGTTATGTTGACTTGGGAGCGCGCGCGGTTGGCGGATGCTGCGGAACCGGCCCCGACCACATAAAAGATATCGCCAGAAGCATAAAACCCCTCGGCAAATCAGAGTTTTCTTCAAAGTTGAGAATAATTGAACATGATGTGCCGCTAAAAGAGCCGATGCCGACTGCTTCAAAATCAAAGTTCGGCAAAAAGCTGGCCTCCGGCGAGTGGATAACTTCCGTCGAAATCCTCCCTCCCCACGGCTACATGCTCAAACAAACCATAGAAAAAGCCATACTATGTAAAAACGCCGGGGTTGACGCGATAAACATTCCCGACGGCCCCAGGGCCAGTTCAAGAATTTCTCCTCTGGTAACAGCGCTTCAGATACAGAGGGAAGCTGATATAGAAACCGTTCTGCACTTCTGCTGCCGCGACAAAAATCTCATAGGCATGCAGGCCGATATCCTCGGATGCAGCTGCCTCGGACTGAATAACGTTCTTTTCATAACGGGAGATCCTCCAAAGCTCGGAGATTATCCTTTCGCTTCAGCAGTATTCGATGTTGATTCCATAGGAATGGTTAAAATACAGGACCGCCTAAATAGGGGAGTTGACCTCGGAGGCAAGCCGATAGATCCGCCAACGGCAATACTTATCGGTGTAGGCGCAGACCCCAACGCCATCGACATGGAGCGCGAACTCCGCAGGACCAGGGAAAAAGTCGAGGCCGGAGCGGAATTTATAATCACCCAGCCTGTTTTCGCGGTCGAGCCGCTTCTGGCTTTCCTTGATAAAATATCATATCTCAAAACCCCGGTAATAGCGGGCATCTTCCCACTGGCAAGCTTCAGAAATGCCGAGTTCATGAAAAATGAAGTCCCCGGCGTTGTCGTTCCCGATGAAATAATGAAACGCATGGCCGGTGCCGAAACAAAGGAAGCACAGAGGCAGGAAGGCATAAAAATAGCCCGCGAATCCATTGAAAAAATAAAGGACGGGATACAGGGCATACAGGTAAGCGCGCCGCTCGGAAATGTTTCCACGGCAATAGAAGTAATCAAATCAAAATAAATTCCGGAGTGATGACATGGAACTCAACAACGCGATCTTTCAGAGAAGGACCATAAGACGCTTCAAGCAGATAAAAATCGAGGACAGCGTTATTGGAGAGCTTATAGACGCGGCAAGGGTCGCTCCATGCGGCGGGAATTCTCAGCAGTTGGGTTACATTGTAATAAGAACCCCTGAAAAAGCCGGCAGAATATTTGAAATCACCGCATGGGGAGGCCACGTAAAACCCCATAGAAATCCTGTGCCGGAAAAAAGCGCTCCCACCGCCTTCATAGCAGTAATAGCCGGAAAAACAGATTCAAAAGTCGTTCACGCGGATGCCGGGGCCGCCATTCAGAATGTCCTGCTGAAAGCCGTCGAATTAGGACTGGGCGCCTGCTGGATCGGCTCTTTTCACAAGGAAAAAGCTTCGGAAATACTACAACTGGATGAAAGCATTTCCGTTCTCTACCTCGTAGCGCTGGGATATCCTGACGAAAAACCTGTCATGGAAAATATAAATCAGGGCGATTCAACAAAATATTATCTCGATAAGGACGATGTCATTCATGTCCCCAAATACTCAATTGACGCAATAACACAATGGTACTGAATTCATGGAATTTATGATATATGAATGAGCGCAAGGGAGAAATTTTAAAGAAGATAAAAACTGTCACTTCCGTCCCGGCCTCCGCTTTGCGCGCTATAAAACTTCTGAACGACCCAAATGTAAATATGGGAGAAGTGGTACAGGTTATAGCATATGACCCCGGCCTTACTTCAAATATCCTGAAGCTGGCAAATTCAAGTTATTTCGGGTGCGCCCGTTCCATAAGTTCCCTGAGGGACGCAGTCGTAAGACTCGGTTCCGCCAATATCTTCAAGCTCGTTACCGCCTCCATCGCCAGCCTTGTCCTCAACAAAAACATAAAAGGTTATAATATGACTTCCGGCGAGTTATGGGAACATTCCATAGCTGTTGCCGTCGCGGCTGAAACATCTTCATATGTCCTGAAGCTTCAGGATGCCTCCAAAACGGCTTTTACATCAGGGCTGCTCCATGACATAGGCAAGGTAATCCTGGGGGATTTCTTTGACCCTCAGGTGGAACAGGAAATATCAGTATCTCTTTCTAAAAATAAAAGTTTTTACGAAGCCGAAAAAGAAGCTTTCGGTATTAACCACGCTGAACTGGGCGCCCGGCTCCTTAACTCATGGAGCATACCTGACAACCTGTCCAATGCCGTGAGATGGCATCACGCCCCTGAGTTCTGCCGCGATTCCCAATGCTCCACTATAGTCCATTTCTGCGACTATATCTGCATTAAAAACAAGATAGGCTCACAAACAGAACCGTTAAATATGCGCCTTTCAGAGCAAGCTGTAGCCGTATTAAAAATTTCGGATAAGGACAATGATGAAATTATAATGCGCACCCGGGATTCTTTCGAGAACATCAAGGATATCTTCTCCAAACCCAAATAGATCTGAAACGTCAGTTCCCGCCTTTATCATCGGTGTAAAAAACAAGACCATCCACCGGTTTGTATTTTTCCTCACCTGGAACTTTGACTGTTACTTCAAGTTTTTCCTCCGGCGTGTCCGTCCATATATCGACACGGATCGAATGGAGGCCCGGTTTCAATATCATTTCTTCAACAACGCGCGGCGCTCTTCCGTAAGTCCTCGGAATAAATTTCGGAGGATTTTCATCAATATGGACCACGCATGAAGAACGCCCGCTTATGTGGAAAGGATATTTCCCTTCCTTTTCGGCTTTAAAATAACCTTTGAACATAAAACTCGCGTGTTCGCTCCAATCAAGGGCCGGGACTTTCATATTGCCCAGTACCTCAGTCGCCGTCGGGGTCATGAGCAGCAGGTTCGGAAGATGCATCGGCCATACCCCTTTGTAAAAATTGAAAACCACTCCCGGTTTAAGGTTTTCAGGAACTTTGGAAAGAGGCTCGAAAACAGTCAACCTTGTTTCAGCTTTCTTCTTTTTTGTCTCAACTGACATCATGGGTTTCAGGAAAGAATTTAAATCAAGGGCGAGAATGGATGCGTCGGAGACAATTCCCGACTGTGACGTGCCGAGAAGAATATACGCCAGCTTGTCGGAAACGGCAAAACCTCGCAGAAATTTGCAGTCCTTTGAGAGGAATTTCGGATCAACGGTAAATTTCAGGCCGCTCAGTTTTCCATCCCCCATGCCGAGAGCTTTGATTTCAAAGAAATTTTCGTCCAGCTGGGTTATTCTGAACAATTTTTCCCCGTTGTCAGTCGTAATAACAAAAAGGCGGTAGTTATTGTAGGCCGGATCCTGTTCCTCATTATTCGTAAAATCACCCAAAGGAGCGGAATTTACTTTTTTCAGAGAACCGTTTTTCATGTCGAAAACAAAATATCCCTCACGGAACTGAAACTGAATATTGCCACTGAAACCAAAATCGGAAGAAATGCCGTTCGTATCTCTCCTGCAACAGCATTTCCATTTTTTCTTTGCGATATTCATCTCATAGAGACCGGAATAATATGCTCTGGTGTTCCCCGAATTATACGTCCTGCTGTCTCTGGTGATTACACGTGAGGCAAGTATTCCGTTATCGGAACATGTCAGTGACACGGCATACCAAGGAGGACAATTGTCCAGAGGGGAAAGAGGCGGGTTACGCCTGCTGGAGGCAAGCAGTTCCATGTCACCGTTTTTTATATCAATCCGCACAATTGCAGCCGGAATTGTATTTGCGCCGGCATCATCCCGTGTGCGCACTTTTCCATTTGAAACGTAAAGTTTGTCATTAAAGAGATGTCCGTATGAGAGATAGAGGCTTCCCCGTGAAAAAGCCATCGCGGTTACTTTTTGGAAACCGCTGTCTTTCAGTTCTCTCCATTCACCATTCTTTCCCATAACACTGACTTTGCCGTCATGAGAGGAATAATAGATATCGTCTCCGGCTTTGAGCATTATCCCCGCGCGTATTGTCTGAAACGGAAAATAACCGGAAGCGGCTATGTCGGGCACTTGAAATCCTACTGAAGCGGGAGCTTCGACAAAATATGGTTTGGGACCGTCTTCAAGATAATAGATTAGATATGCCTTCCCGCTTCTCAAATTTTTATTGCCTCTGCTGAATGAACCTGAAATTTGCAGACAGCCGCTACTGAAGCCCATATCTTCCGTTTGAAAATACGGCGCCGAGCCTTGCGGACAAAGGGCCGCCAGAGAAGAAGACATCACCGGCGATAAAACCGGGAACTCGGAATGACTGTTCTTTTCCGGACGGTAATCGGAAAGCTTCGCTATCCTTTCTCTTATGATTTCATTGTACGAGACGGTCTGAACAGTATCAAGCACCGTTCCCATATACCTGTAATAGTTATACCATGCCTCGGCAATTTTACGGTTGAGGGCCTCGTCTTTTCCCATCATGGCGTTCTGACGGAAAAAACAGCCCAACAGAATATTCACCTTTTCTCCGACGATAATATGACTCCGCGAAAACGCGTAGAGAAGCAGTTTAGCGATTATATCCCTGGAATAATTATCTGAAAAAAGCAGCGCTTCCGGACAATCCCCCATTCTTCCGGAACCGTCTATAAGCTGGTCCCTGTATTTCCAGAGAGCATTCGATATGTCTTCGGAAGAGGCTTTTTTCCCGGCAAGCAGCAGCGCGTCTATCTTGCCTCTCGAAGTTCCGGAGACCTCCATCTGCTTCGCGAGTCTATCCAATAAAACATTGGAAGCCGCGGATCTTGAACCCCTCTGAACCTGTCGCTCATTGAGCATTTTTTTCCTGTTCATGACCATCAGGATATTGTAATGCATTTCCGGCTGGAGCGGGAATTCCCTTGAAAGAATTCTCCTGTATTCCGCGAGGCGTTCTTCCGGTTTCTCGAAAAGGAGGTCTATCAGTGAATTCAGATAGGTAAAATAACATTTGATTATAGTCGATGAATTATCTCCTTTGTCCATTGTCAAAGCCGCGGCTTTGCGCGAGAGAAGACAAACTAAGCTGACTTTTTCCCGTAACTTTGTTTTCTGTCCATCAGCGGCCAACGGTAATGAACTTTTAAGGAGTACTGCGGACGCGCGGAGCAGGTCATTTCCCAATGAACGCCAGTCCCGTTCGCCATAGAAATGCCCCGGCAGGGATTGAGGGCCAGCCTCTACAAATTTTATATAAATATCCAACGCCATCGATAACTTATCCAAATTCTCCATCAAAACAATTTCCGAGCTTTCAACTTCAAGCGATTTGATCGCTTTCTTATTTTTTGTTCTGCCGCGCTTCTCCTGCTTTTCTTCCTCCCCTGTATAACCAAGTTCTCCGAGATAGGATTTTATCCTGAGAAAATCAATGACAGGCCCGGTTTTTCCGAGAGCGTTTGCCGCGTCCGAGGCTTCGCGGGCGCGTTCAAAGGAACCTGCGCGGAGAAGCCATTGCGCCTCGCTGAAATAGAATTCGGCTTCCTTTTTCATATCCCATACGATTTTCGTATCGGCCATGGATTTTATGCCGAGCTTTTCGCTCAAAGGGGCAACCATGCTTTCAACAAGTCCTTTCAGGTCCAGAGTCGAACCGGAAAATTCCATCATTTCGGGTGACTTTTTTCCGGGCTTTCTCAGCCGGAGAGTAACTTTAACAGTACCTTTGCCGTCATGAAGGCTTTCCACACTGCCGTCAAGCATGCATGAACCCGTCCAGAAAGGATTATTATCAAGATTGAGTTCTTTTTCCCATGCGATGTTGCCCAGACGCCAACGCTCAAGCACAACAAAACTTTTTTCATACATCAGACGTTGGGAAAGAAGAAGTGTAATTTTCCGTTCGAGTTCCTTTGACTCCGGCGAATCAACAGCGGCACGAATATCAAGAATCGAAAGGGCGCTGATTTCATTACGGTCAAGTTTCAGTTTTGAAAAGAGAGGCTCGAATTCGAATTTCACGGCGTCCGCGAAATGGAACGCCTCTTTTGAAGGAGTATCCTGCGTCCAGACCCCGAGTATCGCCCCGGAGTCAGTCGCTACCAGACGCGCGCTCAGAATGTCCTTTCCTTCCCACTGAAAGGATTTTATGACTATGACTGCCTGTGCTCCCAGCATAGTTCCTATCTTGACGGCGGCGGCTTCGTCGGAGAAGAGCGAAAATTTCTGTTCGGCAATGATTTTATCAATCTCAGAACGTTCAACCATAACTATGCCGGGCCCTTTGGAAAGTCGCTCGACAAGGCAGTCTATTTCCGCGCGGTTTCTTTCTATATCGCCAAGTATGGCAACGCGTGTCTGAGCGCTAATACTTAGAGAAGACAGAAACAGACATAGCAGAACAGCCGTAAACTTCGAAAAAAAAATTGAGAACATTATCGCGCATCCGTTTTAAATTAGCAGGTAGAATACCTGCACTTCGTGAAAAAACTTTGTTTTTTTCCGTACTGCCGCTCATTTCATTGCGGCAGAAAAAAGAAAAACAAATAACAATTTCCTATACAATTAAATTAATCTCTGCGGCAGGATTGTCAATCAGCAAAGCTCAATGCGCCAGCTGGTTCCTGATCTGGAAAAGGCAAGATCGGCAATCTACTCCCTTAAAAAAAATTCCACCTTTTTCCAAATCTTTACTTGACAGGCATGAATTACAGATGTAATCATTAGCATGGATTACAATTGTAATTAGGAGTAGATTTGATGAAAAATATCCCCAAAATAACAGCCGCTGAATACGAGATAATGAAAATACTTTGGGATAATTATCCATTAACCGCAAATAAGATAATCGAAACCTTGTCTTCCAAAACGCATTGGACGTCCAAAACTGTCCGTACCCTGATAAACAGGCTTGTAAAGAAAAAAGCCATCAAATACGAACAGGATGGAAAAAGCTATCTCTATTCACCTGCTGTTTGCAGGAGTGAATGTGTCGCGGAGGAAAGCGCATCCTTTCTGAATCGCATGTTCGATGGAGCTTTAATGCCAATGCTAACCCATTTTGTAAAATCTAAGAAACTGAAACCGGAAGATATCGAAAAGCTTAAGTCTATTTTGGAAAGCGGGGAGGATTGATTATATGGACTTTTTACTTCACTGGATTGCGGCAAGTGCCGTAAAAGGAACGGTACTGGCAATTATTTTTCTTGTAGCTCAGGTTCTCTTTTCTAAACATATGAAACCGAGGTGGAAATATTTTATATGGCTCCTCGTGGCGGCAA
Organism: Lentisphaerae bacterium GWF2_44_16; assembly: GCA_001803225.1. Taxonomy (GTDB): domain Bacteria; phylum Verrucomicrobiota; class Lentisphaeria; order Victivallales; family GWF2-45-14; genus GWF2-44-16. The sequence continues at coordinate 70,857 of MHBF01000019.1, forward strand.
GACTGATCATGCCTCCGGTGTTCCCTACTGATTTCAGTTTCTACAACCTTGAAAAATTTTATGGAAATAATGTTAACAAGGCAGTTCCGGCAACAATATCCCAAACGATTCCCGGGGCAAGCCAGGCAATGCTTATGGTATATGGGGCTTTTCAGTCAAAAACAAATAAAGGTTTTCCGATAAAACATCTGCTTTTTGCCACATGGTTTGCCGGGGCTTTTTCACTTCTTTCGATCGTCCTGGCAAAAAACTGGCTTATACTTTTTAAAATAAGACGGATACAACCCAATACACAACCGAAATATCTTGCCCTGCTTGATGATTGTAAGAGGGAATTCAAAATACATTCTTCGGTACCACTCATTGAAACCAACATTATAAACACCCCTGCCCTGTTTGGCGTCATCAGGCCACGCTTGCTCCTGCCTGAAGGACTTGTCGATAAAATTTCAATGAATGAATTAAGACAAATTTTCATACACGAGCTTATACACCTGAAAAGAATGGACATTCTAATTAATTGGCTAGTTACATTTATACAGGTTATCCAATGGTTCAATCCTTTTGCATGGCTGGCGTTCAGTAAACTGAGAGAAGCAAGAGAAGAGGCTTGCGATGAAGCGGCATTGACTTTCCTTGGAAAAGAAAAGTCTTTGCAATATGGGCAGACAATTATTAAACTCCTGCAGTTCTGCAATCCAGAAAAAAGCATTACAGGCATGGTTGGCGTTCTTGAAGACAACAAGCAAATTGCGAGAAGATTGAAAATGATAAAAAGCTTCCATCGCTCTTCAAAATCTGCAACTGCTTTTTCATTATTTACATTAATCTTTACGGGAACCGTTTTTCTGACAGAAGCGTCCGAGGTAAAAGCTTACTCGAAAAAACATGCGAAACGGAAATTAGTGTCAGTAATAAGAAAAGACTTGAAAGTCGTTTCCCATTCTCCATTAATCAAGATGGAAGTTTTAAAAACGCCGACATCTTTTAACGCTGAAGCGCCTTTGCCTGAAAAGCCATTGGACACAGAAGAAATCCTGATGAAAAAACTTGAATCGATTGTACTTCCAAACATTAAAATCGAAGAAATGGAATTGCCTGCCGCTCTAACGTTCCTTGAAGAAACTTCGAAAAAACATGATCCTGATGGCGGTGGAGTTGGCTTTGCCCTCCGGCTTAATGAAGAGCAATATACAAATATCCCGAAAATCTCAATTGTCAGCGATAATATAACTCTGAAAACCGCTATTAAAAATATATGTGAAAGTAGCGATCTGAAATGGGATATTAAAAAAGGCGTCATTCATATTTATCCACATGAAGAGCAGTCTTCAACAGAAGCTTTAGCAGCAAAATAGCAAATGGCCCGTTTACTGTTAAAATTCAGTATAGATAAAGAATCAGGACTGCCGGAAAATTTAAATTATTTTGAAAAAAAAGGAGATTGACTCATGAACAGAAAACAAAACAGCCTGGGAAAAAAACGGAAAACTAAGCGCCTGGCTTTGGAAGGAATAATTGTTTTTATAGCAGCATTGTTCATTTTCAGCATAATGACTAATCGTGATCCCGAAGAAAAAAAAGAGGAACACATAAAAAATTCTGTTTTGTCTCTGGTTAATAAAGAAGGTGAAACTGCCTCAGACATAGCCCAAGAGGGCATAGATAATCTGATTTGCAAAAAAAATCGTAAAATATCAGAAGAACAACTGAAAGAAATCAATATGCAAATGAACAATATTTCCCCTGAAACAAGGACGCGTCTTGTAAAAGATATAATACAGACACGAATTGAAAAATTGAGGACTAAAATAGAAAATATGACGCAGGAGGAAAAGGAACAGTTACTTGAAGAAACATTAGGAAAGGTCCGTGACAGTTTCAACAATATGGATGAAAGAGAAAAAGGAAAACTTAGAGAACATATGAAATCAGAAGCGGGAAAACAGGATGTAAAAGAAGCTCTGAAGTTTTACCACGACAAGTTTTCATCCCAAGAACGGCAAAAAGCCGATCCGGTAATGTATGAAATTGTAAAAAATCTCAATGCTATTTGACAAAAGAAGTTCAGCAGGCATAAAATGAAAAAGTTATTCACGCTTGTAGAATTGCTCGTTGTGATTGCTATTATCGCTCTTTTGGGCGGTAGTGTTCTGTTTGCGGTTAAAAATTCAAGAGCACAAGCTAAAAAAACTTCCTGTCTGAGTAACCTCAAACAAATTGGGCTTCTGATAACCCAGTACGCCAATGATTACGAAGGAAGGCTTCCAATTGCACTTAGAATTGGCGAGAATTTCGATGATCCATACAGCATACCAAATCTTGTCAGCCCTGACAATAAAAAGCCCTTCATGTGCCCGTCTGATATACGTACGGCATACGAAGGAAAAAACTATTTCAACATGTACGGCACAAGTTATGAATGGGATTCATGGTACAACGGCAGAAAAATAGAGGAGATAAGAATAGAACTGACCGGTCAGAAATACCTCACTCCGCTTATGCTCGACGCCGAGAATTTCCATGGTACGTTGGGCAAAAACTATCTTTATTCCGACGGAAGAGTAACAAGAAAGATGGAGGACCCGATACAGTAAAATGGCGATAAAAGCAAAAAACATTTCAAAGAGCTTTGGAAAACTCAAGGTACTAGAAAGTCTTGAACTAAATATCCAAAAAGGTTCAGTGCATGGTTTTCTGGGCCCAAACGGAGCGGGCAAAACGACCGTAATCAGAATACTCTTGGGCCTGCTCTCACCGGATACAGCTGAAATAGAAATCATGGGACACGATCTTTTTCTGCAAAGAGACTTGATCATGTCAAAAGTCGGCGCAATCGTTGAATATCCAGCCTTTTTTGAATATTTGACAGCCTATGAAAATCTCCTCTACCTTTCTAGATTATCTTTCCACAAAATCAATAAAGCAACAATAGAAAACGCATTAAAAATAGCGGGATTAACAGAGGTTAAGAATAAAAAAGTGCTGGAATTCTCATACGGCATGAAACAGAGGCTGGGCATAGCTCTGGCAATGCTTCCGGATAATGAGTTGATTTTTCTTGATGAACCGGCTAACGGACTTGACCCCTACGGCATCGTAGATATGAGAAAACTTATCAGAACGCTTTCCGAAGAATACGGCATTACCATATTCATTTCAAGCCACCTGCTTTCTGAAGTAGAACAGACCTGTGATTTTGTTACCATTATAGATAAAGGAAAAAAGGTATGCGAAGATAAAGTTGCCGACTTGATGAGAAAACATGAAAGCCTTGAAATTATTACGCCTGACAAAGAAAAATTCATGGCTTTTGCAACTAACCAAAATTTGAAAATTATTTATGAAGCGAAAGAAAAATACGGCATAAAATATTTTGTGGAAGGAAGAGAAGAACAAATTCCGGAACTTACAAAGAAGCTTATAAATAACAATATAAGAGTTTTCAAAACCGCAAAACATCAAAAGATATTGGAGGACATTTTTGTTGAAGTTACAAGTTCTAAAAATGCAGGCAACTGATCTGATCAGGCTTGAACTGGTAAAGAACATCAGACAGAAATATTTTCTGGCCGGCTCTGGCTTAATACTCTTCTATACAGTATTAAGCTGTTTAGGCTTTATCACACACCGATTGATAAATAAAAACAATAAATTTGATGGCATTTTCATTTCGGAACTTATGAACGGCATAACTTTTTCCATGTACTGTCTTGTGCCCGGTATTTACATGCTCATGCCTATGATCTTAGCCATCTTTACGGCAAGCAGTTTAGCGGGAGAGTTTCAAAATGGACAGTTGCGAACAACCCTTCTGCGTCCTGTTTCAAGATGGAAAATATTCCTCTGCAAATTCATATCAATGGGCCTGTACTCATTTACCATGTTTGCCATCCTTTTAACTGCCAGCTACCTTCTGGGAGCAATAATATTCGCCCCCAGCGGAGATGTAATAATATTGGGGCAGGTATTCCTTGGGGAAAATTCGATATTCATCTTGAAAGAATCAATTGCCTTACAACGCATGCTTATGTCTTATGCACTAGCATTTTTTTCATCGATATATCTTGTAGCAATGTATATGATGGTAGCCGCCCTCACCAAAAAGGTTGCACACACAATAGTTGTTTCACTGGGAGTGTACTACACGAGTTACATACTTTTATCAATACCTTTCATGAAATATATTCATCCTTTTCTCCCTACAAAATATCTTGCGGTTTGGCGATACCCGGTAATAGAAAATATCCCATGGGAACGCTTGACATATGACATATTGATAGACACAGGATACATGTTTGCCTATATTGTAGTTGGAGTAATTTTATTCAATAATTCAGACGTTTAATTAAAAAATCGTGTAAAACACAACAACTGCCAATAAAAAAAACTAAATTTAAATAATCTCTGCGGCAGGATTGTCAATCAGCAATCCCTAATGCTCCCGGCGGTTTCTTGCGCGGAAAAGGCTTGGTGAAAGGCCAAGCTTATTTTTGAAAATACGACTGAAATAAAATTGATCTCCAAAGCCGGTCAGGGAAGCTATTTTATGAATGCACGCGTCACCAATCAGCAGTTCCTGCGCGCGGCTTAAACGGAAATTCAGAACATATTGATTGGGCGATATACCTGAGGCTTCCTGAAAAACTTTGAAAAAGCGCGACACAGACAATCCCGCCAGTTCCGCAAGTTTGTCAACGGGAATCTGCTCCTGAAAATTCTGATGAATATACTCAAATACCGTCTGAAGCCTGTTGTAATGCTCAAGACGCGCCAGAGCATCCGCCTTGAGAGTGGAGAGCAGTATTATTTTTTCAAGCAGCCGCATGCCGATACCGGCCCTGAGAGTCGCGCTCAGAAGAAAATTTTCCTGAGCTTCCGCCGCAAACAATTCTCTATTGAGTTCTCCTATGAAATCGCCGATTTTTCTGTCCATGACAAAAGGAGTCTCAAGCAGTACCAAGGGGTCTTGTCCTCCCATTATGGCGAAACGGAAAGAAATACCGCGCCGTCTGGTCTTTCCGACATCCGGATTCATTGACCGGTAAAGTATTCCCGCGCGAATCAGGACAGCGCTTCCGGCACGGGCTTCCTGTTCTTTTGCGCCTTTGTGCTGAAAAATCTGATCGCCGCCGATATACTGATTTATCGCGTGAAGCGCGCGCCTGATATATGTGCGGCTCTCATGATGCGGACGCAAGAGCACATGGGAAGGCGCCAGGTATTCCGTCCGCATACTGCGCAGAATAATGTCAATGGTTTTCGTTTCGGGCTTCATACTCAAATATACATTAAAACAGTAGTTTTGTCCATGTATATGGATATTTTTTCAGTATATAATATCAATCATAAATCAAAAGGAGAATAGAAAAATGCAAATAGATAAAATCAGTGTCTATCGTGTAAGAACGCCGCTCCTGACCCCTTTCAGGACGGCATTCGGGAACGATGCCGAAATAGAAGCGATTATGGTAAGGATTGTTTCCGGCGACAATTACGCGTGGGGAGAAGCTTCGCCATGGGAATATCCCGCGTATTCATCTGAATCCGGCGCGGGCTGTTTTCTTGCCGCGACAAAATTCATGGCGCCGTTATTGCTGGGAAAAAACATAAATTCCGGCGATGAGTTACAAAAGGTTTTGAGCTGCATAAAAGGCAATCAATTCGCCAAGGCCGCTTTTGATCTGGCCTGGTGGAATTTACAGGCAAAACTTGATAATCTGCCTCTATGGAAAAAGATCGGCGGCAAATCCCCCGATGTTGACTGCGGCGAAGATTTCGGAGTGGAAGAATCTATAGAAATACTTCTGGAGAGAATGGACGGCGCGGCAGCGGCAGGTTTCAAGCGGATAAAATTGAAATACCGTCCGGGTTGGGAGCTGAACATGCTCAAACCGGTACGAGAGCGCTTCCCTTCTCTCCCGATTCACATCGACTGCAACAGCGCTTACACTCTGAAAGACATTGATATGTTTAAAGAGCTCGATAAGTTCAATCTGGAAATGATAGAACAGCCCCTGATGCACGATGATCTGCTCTGCCACGCCGAATTACAGAAGCAGTTGAAAACGCCAATCTGCCTCGACGAAAGCATAACGTCCCCTGAAAAAGCGGAAAAAGCAGTCAAGCTCGGGGCCTGTGGATTTATCAATATCAAACCCGGCCGTGTCGGTGGAATCACGAACGCCCTGAAAATACACGATATAGCGCAAGCCGCGGGCATTCCATGCTGGATCGGCGGTATGCTCGAATCATCCGTCGGCGCCCATTTCTGCATCGCGCTGGCGACGCTTCCAAACATCAAATATCCGTCCGACATATTCGCTACTGACCGTTTCTGGGCACGGGATTTGGGCAAACCACAGATGAAACTTTCAGGAAAGTCGAAATTCCGCGCGCCGGACACAATAGGAGCGGGCGCAGAGCCGGACGCCGAATACATGCTCGAAAGAATACAGGAAGTCCGTCATTTCACTAAATAGCAGAGATAATTCATTAGTTCAGAATACATGGAATAAGGCTTTGCGTGATGAAAGATTACGAAAACTGGACATAATTTCCGCCTTTTTTCCCAAAAGCTCTTGACAGAAGGCGGAAAATATATTAAAATGTAATGCATTACATAATCGATTACATAACATTTTATCCAGGTGTCTTAAAATGGCGGAAGCTTCAATAAAGCGTATTGCCGAACTTGCGGGAGTATCATCCGCTACAGTATCCCGCTGTCTTGATCCGAGGCACTCAAGCAGTGTTCTGGAAAAAAAGCGCACGAAGATTCTAGGGATTCAGAAAAAGCTCGGATATGAAACCAATGTTTTCGCAAGGAAATTAAGAAGAAAATGCACTGAAACGATAACGCTGGTACTCCCCCTGAGCGTTTTTGAAAATCCTGCCTATCCTGATTTTTCAGGACACAATACCAAACTGTTTTTCGAGATAATAAAGGGCGTTACGATGGAGGCCCAGAAATGCGGATATGACATAAAAATGCTTCCTTTGTTTGATGACAGCCCTGAAACCCTGAAAAACGCGGTCGCAAAAGCAGGGTTTCCATATTCGGACGGAGTAATCCTCGCTGGAATACATGAACTGGAAAAACTCCATTCAGCTATTAAGGAAAAACAAATCCCTGTCATTGTCGCCGGAACGCATATAGCTGAAATGAACAATATCACCCAGGTCGCTTCAAATCCCCAAAGCGCGATAGACGAAGCACTGAAACATCTTTATAAAAAAGGCCACAGAAAAATAGCCTTCGCCGCCCCTGAAAAAGTAAATGCCGTTAATGAAGAAAATTCCTCCATCGTCCAAAGATTCACTTTATTCAGAAATACTCTTATGAATCTGAATACATATAACGAAAAACTGATTTTGGCGTTTGAAGATGAAATTTCCGTCCGCAAATGGCTGGCTGAAAATTATAAGAAGCTTCCGTTTACCGCGCTTCTCTGCTGCAATGACGCCATGGCATTCAGGTTTATCAGGGAACTTGAAGCCCTGAACTTGTCCGTTCCGAAAGATTTGGCAATCATAGGCTATGACAATAACAGCGTTTACACTGAAGAAAATGGATTGAGCACGGTAGCGATACCTCACTATGAAATAGGCTCCGAAGCCCTGAAAGCAATTGTCCAGATGATTGAAACAAAAAGAGACATTAACGGAAATATCATTCTCCCCGCGAAATTCATAAAAGGAAAGACCTCATGACTGTGAAATACATAAACAGACTGAAATTCACACTTCTGGAGCTCCTCATAGTTATTACTATAATAAGCTTTCTTGCCGCAATTCTCCTGCCGGCATTGCAGGCGGTGAAAGCGAAATCCTATGCCATTCAATGTTCCTCCAACATGCGCCAGATATGCCTGGGCTTGCAAGCATACACCACTGACAACAACAGTTTTTTTCCGTTATACTCATACAGGATGTACAACGATCTTCTTGGCGGAGATTATCCCATTGAAACAGAATGGAGTTGGGGATATGCACTCTACATAGGGGACTATGCTTCAAACAAGATATTTTTATGTCCGAGCGCGGCAAAAATTTATACTTTCGGTTCCGCATCAACCGGTCCGAATGGAGTAATCAACAGGCCGGATTCAATAAGGTTTTATTATATCGGCTATGGATACAGCAATTATTATGTAGGGTCTCGATGGAGCATGCTAACCTCTTCGTCTCCTACTTCTGAAAGGGTTGTACCTCCTAAAATTACTGAGATGACAAAACCTTCTCAATGTCTCACAAACGCGGAAAACAAGGTGAATGGTACTCCTGTGAATCCCAGAGGATCATATAAACTTGATGATGGGTCCGGGATATATAATTTTCATTCCGGAGGATGCAATCTAGTATTTGCCGACGGGCATGTTTCTTTTCTTAAAAATGCGTCTTTCATTCTCAACCTCAGCGATAACAGGACTGAGGCGGAAAAATATTACAAATGGAAGTAAACGTCAAAAAAATGCCGGCGATGACGGAGCATCGCCCTCCACGATTTTACACATAACGGGGAGGGATTTGCGTCGTCAAATCCGTCTTTGATTTAGATAAGAATAAACAAAAAAGGAAAACGTATATGAAGCTTAAAATCTGTCTGGCAATCGCATTACTCTCGTTTCTAGGCGTATCCATCCGCAGTGACATATTCGCGGAGGAAAATGAAATCCTGGATGCCATTTCATCGAAAACAAATAAAGAATATGAAGCCGGCCGCATGGAACTTCTGAAAATGCGGAAAGAATCTGAAAAAAGAAAGCCCGTGCTTGAGAGGCCGTACGTTTTTGTAAGGAGCCAGACGAAGTATTCAGGCAGGCTTTATGTGAGCTGTTACAAATGGCATGACCGTCCGCTTTTTGCCAATCGTCTGCTTTGGGATGAAGGTGAATCCGACCATAAATATGCGAGCTTCCGCAAAACGTTTGAACTTTACCAGAGCTATGGTTTGGATGGTTATGCCACATTCGCGTGGCCCGACGGATATAAGAGAACCATGAAAGTCATTTACGACACCGCTTCGCAAATGGGACTCTCCCCTGAAAAGTTTCATATTATGCTGGAGACCGCGTCAGGCAAAAACTACCTGGAGATTAATCAGGATACATTGAATCTTATAAGCGGCAACCAGTATTCTTTCAGGATTGGCGGCAAGAGCGTCATCAGCAGTTATGTAATTGATTCCCTGCCTCCTGAAAAATTGTCAGAATATATCAAATCACTCAAGGAAAGAAGCGGAGACAAAATAATTTTCCTGCCGCAGATATGCTTTGTCAATATGAAAGATGAAAAAGGCAGGAGTTTCAACATTCATCAGGTACACGAAATATACAGAAAAAACAAAGGCGCTCTGCCGCTTGGTATGATTAACATAATGAAAGAATATCTGCGTTCATACCTGCGGGTTTGCGATGGTCTTTACATTGGGCATTCATCCAGCAATCCTGATGTTACTTTGGATGAAAAATTTTCCGATGAAGTCCTCTTCCCGCTTTTCAAAAGCGTTCTTGCCGAGCCGGAATTTAACGGCAAGAAAATCTTTGCCGCCTGCGGAAAAGTCGGTTATACCAGCTATCACGGAGCTCAGTCTTTATCCAGGGACGGAACGAAAACCCTGCGCAAGTTTTTTGAGCTTGCCGTCAAATACAGACCGGACCTTCTTATATGCCCGGAATGGGACGAACTCAACGAGGATACAGGCTTTGAACCGCTTCTCGCGAAGCCAATGTCCAGTCAGCGTATAATAAAGTACTACATGTCGCTCCTTAAAGGTGAAAAGCTAACTTCGAACCCCGGCGACGACTTGAGTATTCCCAACCTTATCATAAGCCAGAGGCGACAACTTATGCCCGGATGGAAAATGGATATAGAACTACTGAACGTACCCGATACCGACAAGGGAGAAAAATACACCGTAAAACTCGAGCTTCTGGATGTTAACGGAAAAAGCGTTTATTCCTCTGATGAGATGCAATTCAACACGGCGGAATTGAAAGACATTACGTTGAAACTGCCCAGTGAAAATTTTAAGAATTGCCAGGTTCTGCGTTCCAGGCTTACTATAAATTGCGGAGAAAAAAGCTGGATTTCATGGCTGGATTTCGGTACAGATTCTTTAGCTGAAAAACAGGTTTTCCTTGACGGTCTGCCTTTCACTGTTCTGCGTCCGACCACCTGCTGGGACCAGACTTATTTCTGCACACCCCTTCGCAATGTACTGCGACCGGAAAAGGCGGACTTCAAATTTACAGCGGATAAAAACGAAATGGCCCCTGGCATCAGAGGAGTACAGACTTCCGCCGATTTGAAATCCAAAGAAAAAATAACAATGCTTGAAGTTGTTCAAGACAGTATTGAGCAATTCGCATGGGACCCAAAAAATGAATTTTTACAGAATGATACTGACAGGCAACTGTTAAGCCTGGGCTGGCATTATGTAAACAATCCGCATAGAATCAATATCACTTTTGATGTGAAACTGGAAAACGCTCCCTCAGCGATTACTTTCAGTTCCCGCATTCATTCTTCCGCGCCTCAAACGCCTGTCATGAATGAAATGGCAAAAGCAAGTCCGGCTTTTACAGAAAAGTCCGGCGTCTGGAATCTTGCGCAATACAGCGGAGCTGCTGATCATTGGCAGAAAAACCGTCTAATCTCCATAAAAAAATCCGATATGGAAAAAGCGGTAATTACAATCAGCGGCAAAAGAAAATCGGGAAATCTCAAGGAAAAAGATTTTTCCCTGACGATACCTTTGAAAGATTTTCGCTCTTACAATCTATTTTCAAAAGTATTTGAGGATGGATTGATGTTTTCACTGGAAACGCAGTACAGGCCGTATTGTTTCCCGATGCCTCTGGATTCCTGTGAAGCTAAATTTAATTCTACGGTGATTGCGGACAATCCCAACGGTATTCTGGCAGCCAGAGCAGTTACAGAAAACGGCAAAGTTTATTGGAGCGCGCCTTTTGCCGTCAATTCAAATCCGTCCAAGGAAACTGTTCCCGTCTATGTATATTCCGATACTGCCGGAAAGGGAATAAAGCTGGATATAGCAAAGAACCGTGTTCCCGATATAAAATATGATTTTTCACCCTCTCACGGCAATATAATGTTCACATCAGCGGGACGCGAATTTTACGGACATGCCGGAGGCTTTGTCTCTGCCGCAATCGGCTTTTCCGGAGGCGAAGCGGCAAACTTTTCGATACCGTTTAACTTGTATGCGAAAGATATTTTCAAGGGCGCTGATAAACCCGCGCCCGAATGGGTTAAAACTGATGAAGGCAATTGGGCGCTGAAGTTTGACGGCGAACGCGGAAACTTTCTGGTGCTGCCGAATACAGTCATTCCTCAGAGGGCAGGTTTCAGCATGTCTTTTGAGCTGAAACCCGATGAAGTCAAAGGCTCACAGGTTATTTTCGCCAATAAAGGATGTACATTCGGCGGTTTCACGCTGGAAGCGAAGAACGGCAAATTTGAAATCGAATACGTCAGGCGCACACCTCTTGACCCAACGCAAAAATCATATTCGGCAAAATATTTTAAAACGAATATTCCGCTGGAAGCAGGGAAGTGGCAGAAAATAACACTGACCTACAATGAATCAAAAGTTTTCCTCTCCAACAACGACAAAATAGAATCATTTGATCTTGAAGGCATCGGCCTCTACCTGCAAAACAGCCATTTCGGCGGCAGAGGAGATAAAACAAAAGACGGCGTAATTCCTTTTTATAAAGGTCTCATGCGTTCTCTCGAAATAAAACATTATGTTGAATAAAACACCTGAGGATTTTTCGACTATGGATACAATAAAGGTTGTGAATAGAAACAACAGTTTGATTCTGAGCAATAAATTATTTTCCATCGGCTTTACAAAGGAGAGCGCGGGCTTTCCGGCGTCCATCTCCTTTAATGAGAAAGGAGAAGAAATTATTAAAAGTTCCGAGCCATATATTTCAGCAATCCTAAATAAGAATAAGATTATTCCGTTCCTGGAAAAACTTGCTCCTGAAATTATCACGGACAAAGAGAAGACAGAGCTGACTTTCAACGATATCAGATGGAAGTACGCTGACGGGAAAATTGTCGAAGGCTACAGACTGGCCATTGCCTATGAAATCTACAACGACGGAGCGGCATTCGCAAAAACATTCTTCTTCGCGGAAACCCTTGAAAAACAGAAACTGGAGGATTTTAATTTTCAGTTTGACGTGAAAATTCCCTCCGGAAATAAAGCGAACTGGGCGTATTGGAAATGCCCGTCGTCTCCAGATGCTTCCATAATACAGGACTTGTCGAATTTTAAACGGAATATCCCGGAAGGCGAAAACTCTTCAGTGGAAAAGGGTTTTTATCCCTTTGTATCTTTTGATTACGGTAAAGGCGCTCTGAGGGACAAGCATATTGAGTTCTTTTTTGAATCATGGAATTCGCTCACGCCGGATTACAAAAATACTTCCACATCCGTAAAATGGGCAAAGGAAAAAGCCCGCGTATCATGGTGCTTCCAGAAGGAAAGCAGACAGGTTGAAGGCAGGGCTTTTCAATGGCGCAACATCTGGGGATGGTGCATCAGAAAATTTCCCGTGAAAAGAAAAAATCCTCCGTTCAGGGCCTTTCACTACCTTGACAAGAATCAATTCTATCCTACCGATAAATGCATAAAGCAGCTGGCCGCCGAAGGAACTAATCTCTTTATCCTGCATGAAAACTGGAGCTTTGACACGAAGCAGGGAGAATTTTCGCGCGACGACGGCAGATTGAGAAAAGTTATAAAACTCTGCCGCAAATACAAGATGAGAACAATGCTCTACGTCAGAGGCAATGAAGACGGAATGCGTTTCGGTCATGGAACGCATCTGGTCCCGAGATTTCTGAAAAAAGATTATGACGGCATATATATGGATTACTGCGCGGCGCCTGTTTTCATAAGCAAAGATGAATATTCGCCGGGAGGAAGAATACAGTTTTACGAATTCGACAGGCTTATGAGGCTTTGCAGAAAAACAGTCGGCGACGACGGAGTTCTCATCGGACATGCGGGACCGTTTTTTTCAGCGCTGGGCTTTACTCAGCTCGACGCGTATCTGGGCGGCGAACAGGAAAAGGGAGCGTTGCTGCAGAACACTTCGGTACACGCGTATTTCAGCGGTCTTGCAATTACCCAGGCTTCCCTCTGGACGGCGGCGTTTCCAACGTACAGAACTAAAAAGATGCTTCCGTTCATGGCGTCGTCCTTTCAGTTTCCGTTTCTTCATCTCGGGGTACAACATGCTTCTTCGTCGCTGGCGCATCCCCAGGCGCCTTCACTCGTAACTTTCGCGCGTCCGTTGTGGAGATTGTGGGAACTTTTTGACGGGATTAAAAATATCAGGACATATTCCACTCAGAACCGTCCGGAATATTTCAACGCGGATTCGGAAAGCACAGGCGCGTCGGCAATGCTCGCGCCGGACGGAGATACTCTGATAATCGCGGCAAACTATCTTGACAAGGCAAGAAAAATCAAATTGAATATCGATTTCACGAAATTGGGCATAAACGGAAAATGGAAATCTTTCAAGCTTAACGCTGAAGATGCCGGATGTGATTATGAAAAGATAAAAACTTCCGACAGCATCTCCTGCGATATGAGCGGATACGGCATCATGGGCTTCCTCTTTGTCAGGGACGATAAAAAGTGGCTGAAAAGGCTTGATAAATTCATGCGTCCGTATCCGAAATTCCCGGAGGAGGAAAAAGAACACAGAGAAATGCTTTCAAATCTTAAAAAACTGCGCTTTGGGCCGCCGTCCTGGAAAAAAATTTATATAAAGCCGGAAATTAAGGGTTCGCCCGACAATTTTGAAGATTCTCTGATATACGACCTTTACAACAACGTGATAGAACTCCGGGAACTTTTCGATGACGGCACACATAAAAGGCTGGCTTATCTGACCCCTTCCGGATTGAAGAAAGAGCTTCCGTCCAAATCGGAACGCCTCTATCCCTGGTCGGAAACCGCATGGATACCCCTGCATGAATTTATAAGGCATAAAGGCCCCGCGAAGCTCGCCTTCGCCACGAGGCGCGGAGACGGCGAATTCTATTCATTCCTTCAGGCAAAAGTTTCAGACAAGGCGGAGATTACAGAAAAAACCTATGAAATTTCCTATAACAACGATATTGACTTGGACTGGTCTGTTCTGACTTTCAATATAAATCTTGACTAAAGGTTAAGTATGACATCCAGGTTTTTTTCCAATACCGCCCGGTATGGGTAAGGATAATATTTGCGCTGCCGTAATTCATTCAGACCGATAAGGACCGTATGCCCGTCAAGACATAAGAGATTGGCTTTCTGCAAATGGCGGAGATGTATCCGATAATTGGTACTTGAATAACCTATGGAACATATATAACAAGTTTGCGTTCCGAGATGATTTACCGTATCAGCCAAAAGCATAAATGAAGAGGGACTGGTGCCCGAAGGAGCATCATTCAGGGCCTTTGAGTGTTTCAGAAAAGAATCATATCCTTTCATCCCGTACCCTGTGGCACTGACGTATTCCGGGGCGGGATTCCATATGGGGCAGAAAAGTATTTTATTATTCGAGATATAATCTGCATTTTTCAATATTCTATCCCAAGCATTAGAGGCGGCAAGCAAGGCTGGATTATAGTTAGGCACCATATAATTATCAAAATCTATGGAATAATTACAGAACAGTATGCCGCATTGTTTCAGCCGCGCCGCGCATTGTATCTGCTGTGTCCTGTCCTTCGCTTTTTTCAAAGTTGGCAGAAGCACACCGGCAAGAATTGTTATAATCGCTATAACAACGAGCAACTCCAGAATGGTAAAAACCCTGTTCACTTTAAATCTTTTTTTTCTTTTTGATGATGGAACTTTCATATACCATTTTCCTCAACGCTGAAAACAGGTTTTATTTCAAATAAGGTTTCTTGAGTAATATAACTTTTGACTCAAATGGATTCAATGTCAGAGTGCTGCCCAGATTTATGCTCTTCCCTTCAGGCACAAGAGAGGCTTCTTTAAGCCATCCGTTAACCTTGCAGGTATTTGAAAAATCAAGTTTTTCCGCCTTGTCTGTAAAGTTTGAAACAAAGAGCAGGGCTTTGCCGTCAAGACACCAGACGCTTTTAACGAGATATGGACAGCCTTCAACGTTTTCGAGATAAACGGCATCGTCTTTTCTCGAACCTTTTTCAAGGAACGGTCCGGCTTCCGAGAGAATATCATTCCATTTTTTTATTTTATGAATGAAACGTCCATCAATCCCTCCTAAAATCTGAGCCCCCCAGAAAGAAAGTCCTCGCGCGCCTTTTCCGATTATCGCGCAAATCTGAGAGTCCATCATTTCAGGAGAACTCCACGCTCCGGTATCGGAAGGAGGATAGGCTATCGAGGCACAATATATTACCGGTTTGTCGCCTGAAACTTTAACGCTGGCTTCAATGGTGTCAATGGATTTCATAATACGTTTAAGGAGATAGTCTTTATCTTTCTGTGAATTAGGCACAGTGTATTCGGGAACTTCCGCCGCGGTCAGGTTTTTGATCACTTTTGAAACATCGATCTGATGCGAATATAGCGTATTCTGATAATTATATCCTGCAATCCAGGCCTGTAATGTGCATTTAGGGTTGATTTCACGGGCTTTGTCGCCGACAATTTTTACATAACGGGCGCCCTGTTCACTGCGGAAACTTATCCATTGGTCATGATATCTGCCTGCATATTTGACATCTTCCGGCCACTTCATGTTCTGTACACCGCTGAACTTTATGAACGCGGATTTACAGCGTTCGCAGAAACATGGCGGCGGTCCGGTTTCGTAATCAAACATGAAACCGTCAAAAGCAGTTTCCTTAAGACGGCTTGCGAAATCCTGAAGGAACTTTCCATAGCTTCCTTCCCCTGCGGCTATGACTTCGGGGCAGATGGAAGTGCGCGCGGCCGGGTCGGCTTCGGTGGCGCGTTCCCCCTCGGAGGGCAGATAAGTTTCGGGGCATTGGCGCGTATAGGGCCACCACTGGCCAATGATATATTCCATTCCGGCCTTGTGAATTTCGGAAACCGTGGCTTCGGATGTTTTGTGGGCCACATATCTTCTGACACCAAGATTTTTGTGCAGGCTGACAAGCTCTCTGGTCAGCTCCTGAGGCATGTTATCCAGATAAACAGCTCCCCAGAAAGTAATCCCCAGGTCATTCTGCCGATGAACAGCTTCCGGGGCCGGAAGGACGACTGTCTCATATTTACGTACGGGACCGGAATGTCCATTGGATGAAATGGACGTCTCAAGAAAGGCCGAGCCTTCCTTCTGCGGCTTGAAAAACATATAGACGGGAGAAATCATTGAACCTTTCGCGAGAGGACTGTAAACCCAGCCGGGGCCTTTCTTTTCCCTGCTCTCTACGCCATAAAATCCGGGCGGCAGTTTCAGTGCAGAGTCAAAAGTAAGCTTATATTTTCCGGGGCCGCTTTTGACGTATTTCATCGGCTTCCCGTTATTTATAAAAGCAATCGGGTTTAAACTCGGCCCACAGTTTATTTCAATTGAAAGTTTATCAGCCGAGGCGTCATCATCGAAGTTCTGATAAAGCAGTACCAAAGGCTGAATGCAGTTAAGGGCGAAATATATGGTTTTTTCCGTCTCAGGCAATGTAACGTTTGGCCAAATCGCCGTCTGGAGTTTTTCAGGCGGACATACAGGCTTATTTTTTTCCGAAGCTATCACGCTTTCATTGATTTTTCCGGCGAATTCCGTAGAGTCGCCGACCGCAATGTTGTCAATCATAAATTTATAGAGTTTCGTGTCCCTTATGAACGCATAGTTATTGTCAAAATCCGGTTTCCCATCGGGGAGCATCGTTCCCTTGCCAAGTATCAAAGTGCATTGCTCCTGCGGAAATATCCCTCTATTCAGCTCCGCAACTTTCTTCAAATCTGTTCCGCGTTCCCCCAAAAAAATATTTAAATTTTTATCTGTTTCCTCTGAAATTCTGACGCGATACCACATGTCAGCCAAAACCGACCCCTTATCAAAAACAATTTTTTCACTTTTACCGTCAGCCATATATTTTATCTGCAAACCGTAATAAAGACTGGTCATGACCTGGATATAATTATTTTTGTCCCAATACAGAATAACGGCAGGGGACCATGTCGCCGCGGTATCGTTTATATTATTGATATCACACTGTACGCTTTGAAACGGGACGGGCAGTTTACATTCTATATGGTTATAACTATGGCCTGCACTCTGGAAAAGCAGAACTTCTCTCTTTGTGTCGATGGATGTTTTATTCTCCTTGAAACCTGAATCTATTTTCCATTTTGCGGACAGCCCTGGTGCTGAAAACGTGTCCAGCCATTTTTCCTGCGCAAACCCGGAAATCATAAACGACAGAAATACCGACACCAACAGTGTTTTGCCAACTAATTTCATTGCTTTCTCCTGTTATTATATTAAATACTTAATTCCCCTTCTAAAATCCTTCCTATCCTAATTTTTCATTCCGCATTCTAAAAGTTATACACTTCCTCTTATGATGAAACGGCTTTCCTCTACAAGCCGGATATTTTCCCTGAAGCCGTTGTCTATCATATCCTTCAATTCCCTGAAAATTTTTTCGGCTATCCCCTCCAGAGATACATTTATGGCCGATATCCCCGGAACGCATTTTTCAAATTTCGGTATGTCATGGGTCGATATCACAGCCAATCTCCCGGGAATCTCAATACCCGCGGCCTTCGCTATCAATACCGTCTCATAGGCAAAATTGAAATTTGACGCAAATACGGCATCGACTTCCTTGTGTTTCTTTACAAACTCCACAAACCACGGGACATAGTTCATGTCCATGCCGTATTCCAATATAAATTTTTCTTTCAAAGGGAGATTGAAAGCTTTCAAGGCGTCGCAGTAAGCTTTGAATCTGCTTTTCTGCCATTGATTGTCGCGGGTGCTGCAAAGAAAAAGAATATTTTTCCTTCCTGACATTTTGATGAGATATTCCATCGCCCTGTAAGTTGCCTGATAAGTATCTATCGTAATTGAGTTGTAGGAAGCCATTTCAGGCGGAAGATAGGCCATATAGGGAATTTTACGTTTATGCAATTCCTTTAATATTTCTTCGTTCCACGGGTCAAGTATGACAATTCCCTGCCCCGGCCTGCCGGAAAAACTTTTCGCTATGGCGTCCTCCCTTTTAACAGCGGAATCAAAAATTTTGACCTTGAATTCGCAGTTCGCGCCCAACTTCTGCATCGCCTCGAAAATACCGGCGTGAACATAAGGATAACTGGATACAAAACTGCTTTCGTATGCGTTTTGCGAATAGAGAAAGTTTATGCTGTAACGTATTGCGTCATTGAACCCGTCGGCAAAGGTGCCGCGCCCTATTTCGCGCCTGACCCATCCGTTTTCCGCCAGAAGTTTCAATACTTTGTCCGCAGTATTCCGGTTTATGTTATATTTCCGCGAAATCCCGGATACCGATAGTTTTTTGACGGATGACGATTTTATCTGTTCTATCAAATTATCGTATATCACGAGATATCTGGCTTTTTCCTTTTTCATCGCTCTTCTATTGCATGCCTTCGTTTATAGTTTACTATGAAACTTATTATAATATACATATACAATTATATGTAAATAAAAATAAAATACTAGAATAAAGTTAAAATTATTACTTAAAAAGTTTACTATGAAACTTGAAGAAACTTTGAATTGAAAATAATCCGTAATTTTGAAATACTCTTCTTGAATAAGGGCGCTTTTCCGTTCTAATATAGACTTTTTCAGAACAACAAGAGGATTTCAATTATGTATATAGGCAGGATTGTAGCTGTAGGAATGACGCTGGAAAAGAAAGTTGTCGCGATGTACCGGGTTTCTTCGCGGTCTTTTCCGAACAGGGAAGCGCGCATAAACGGCGAAACAGTTTCCATAATGCCGCAAAAAGGTTTTGAAGATGATCTGAGCAAAAATCCCTATATAGCTTACAACTGCCTGCGCATTGCCGGGACCTGCGCCGTCGCATGCAACGGCTCCCATACTGACCCCATAAGCGAAAAAATCGCATCGGGAATGTCTGTAAGGGACGCTATGTCCCTAAGCCTGCTGGCAATGGATTATGAGAAAGACAATTACTGCACCCCCCGCATAGCAGCGGCAGTTGACAGAACAAACAATCGCGCTTATCTCGGAACAATTAAAAAAGACGGCCTCATCGTCCGTGAATTTGAATTGAAACCTGGCATCGCTTATTATGTAGCCACTTATGAAAAGGATATTCCATGCGCGCACAATTCCGACAATGAGTTCAAAGCTGAAGACGCTTACGCGGGCTGTACTTATATTCTGAGAGGCGGGGTTTTCGCGGAATTTGAAAAACCCGTTACCGCCGCCGCCGCCATTGCCTCTGATAAAGGCTTCGAGCTGGCTGTATCTCTGGCATAACTTACTTAAAAAGTAAGTTACCGCTAAAATACTTTGTATTTTCCGCTCATTTCGTTGCGTCAGCAAAACCAAACAATAAAACTGTAATATTTATGGATAAGATACTGGAACAACTCAATCCCGAACAAAGGGAAGCCGCTAAGACCATTAAAGGCCCCGTGCTTGTGCTTGCCGGAGCAGGTACAGGCAAAACCAGGGTCATAACTTACCGCATAGCCTATATGCTGAGGCATGGAATCCCGCCTGAGAATATTCTGGGAATGACTTTTACGAACAAGGCCGCCAGGGAAATGAAAGAGAGATTGGCTTCGCTTGTTTCTGAAAATGACGCCGCGAAAGTAACTCTCGGCACATTTCATTCATTCTGCGCAAGACTGCTCCGGAAAGAAATCAGGATCATGGGCTTTACCCCCAATTTCACAATCGCCGACGACAGCGACCAGGCCGGCATCATCAAACAGGCACAAGCCGAACTCGGGCTGAGCAAAAGAGAAGAGATTCCTGTTGAAAGGGTTTTATGGTTCATAGGAAATGCCAAAGATAATCTGAGAACTCCGCGCATGGCCAAGAACGCGGCTGACATGGATTTTGACGTTCTCGCTTCCGCCGTTTATGAAAGATACCAGCAAATACTCGAAAACCAGAACATGCTTGATTTCGATGACCTTCTTTTTTTCGTTTACAGGATGTGGAACGAAAACCCTGAAATCCTCAAAAAGTATCAGAATATCTACAAGTACATTCTCGTGGACGAATATCAGGATACGAACATGGTGCAGTTTGAAATGCTCAGAATGCTCGCGGGAAACGCGATGAACATCTGCGCCGTCGGCGATGACGACCAGAGCATTTACGGCTGGCGCGGCGCCAAAGTCGAAAACATAATCCGTTTTCCCGAGCACTTCCCAAATACAAAGCTGATTAAACTCGAACAGAATTACCGTTCCACAAATAAAATACTCGGCTCCGCGAATAAAATCATTTCCTGCAATCCAGGCAGATATGAAAAAAGCCTCTGGTCAAATCAGGGTGAGGGCGAAAACCTGAAAGTCCTTCAGCTCCGGGGCGAAGAGGAAGAAGCCGCTTTTATTGCCGACGCCATATCTGAAGTGGTTTCAACACAGGATATCGACTATAATGATATCGCCATTCTCTACCGTTCAAACCACCTTTCACGCCTGATAGAACAATCTCTGCGAAAGTCCCAGATACCATATAAACTGGTCGGTGGACAGGAGTTTTTCAAGCGCAAGGAAATTCGCGATGCCGCCGCCTACCTCAAAATCATAGTTAACCCGAAAGACGATCAGAGTTTACTTAGAATTCTGGGAGTCCCATCCAGAGGGCTTGGAGACAAAGTGGTGGAAAGCCTCAAGGTGCTCCAGAGAAGCGTTTTCCTTTCATTTACAGAGCTTCTTTCAGAGAAAGCTTTTCTGGAAAAGCTTAGCTCAAAAGCGCGCGATGCCGCTTCCGCCTTTTCAAATTGCATAAATAAGTACAGAGAAATCTTTTCAAGGCCCGGGGACCTTTATCAGAACGTCAACGACTATCTGCTCGAAGTTGGCTACCTGAACGGCCTGCTCAAGATTTACAAAGACAGGAAAGAAGCTGAAAAAAGACAGGAAAACGTATGTGAATTCATAAACGCTATCGCGCAGTACGAGCAGAGATATCAGGGAAAACCTTATCTTTTTGAGTTTCTGGAGAGTTTCGCCCTTCTTGATGAAAACGATAAAACGGAAGAGGAGGAAAATAGCGGAAATGCCGTTATCCTCACCACGGTACACGCGGCAAAGGGGCTTGAGTTTCCGTATGTTTTCATCATAGGGATGGAACATAATATTTTCCCGCATGAACGTTCCATCAAGGAAGGCAGCACCGAAGAGGAACTGCGCCTTTTTTATGTAGCTTTGACCAGAGCTAAAAACAACCTCACAATAACCCACAGCGGCTCAAGGATGCGTTACGGTACGCCTTCCAGCCAGAGGCCTTCTGTTTTTCTTTCATACCTGCCCGAAGAAAATGTTGACAAGATTGAACAGTCCCAATTTTTCAAACCCGTTGACAAAAAAGATCTGGCTGAGGGTTTTAAAAACATTTTTAATATCCTTAACGAGAAGTAAATCTCCGCAAAATACTATTTTCGGAAAAGATCTTTTTCCCGTGTTTTTAGTGTGTTTCGCGGGTAAAATCTTTTTGTGCATAATTTCACACCACGTAAAGGCAAGTAAATATTACCGCATTTGTTAGTTTCATACTTGAATTTTGTATGAAATACGTTTATAATTCCATTGATTTGTTAAACTTAAAGAGTTTAAACGAATGACAAGTAAAATAAATAAGCGCGTCTTTCTATTATCTGCCCCGTGTATATTTGTATTCTTTTTATTTTCCGCCGTATCTTTATTTTCTTTCGATGGGAACGTTGAAAAACCAAACGCTGAAAAAACTCTTGAAATTCTGAAAGCAGGCAATAAAAGGTTTGCTGAAGAAGCTTCGATTCATCCTGACGCGGATAAGAAAAGACTCCATCTGGCGGCTACGGAAAATCAAGGCAAATACGCATATGCCACAGTCCTTGCCTGTTCCGATTCCAGAGTACCTGTTGAGCTGATATTTGATGCCGGAATCATGGATATTTTTGTGATAAGGGTACCCGGGAATGTATGCAATACCGATGAAATCGGCTCGATTGAATACGGTATCTGCCATGTAAAAACCCCGGTACTTGTAATTCTCGGCCATACCCGGTGCGGGGCAATTACTGCCGTCGCCGAGTCATTAAAAGGACACGGGCATCCTCTTGAGCGCAATATTCCCCCCCTCATTTTACCGATTGTGCCTGCTGTAAAGAGCATTATTGGGGCCCACCCTGATTTCAACGTTGAAAAGCTGGTCCCCTTGTGCGTGGAAGCAAATATCTGGCAGGGAATGGAAGACCTTTTCATGAAAAGCCCCGCCGTCAGAGAACTCGCAAAAAGTGGAAAAGTCAAGGTTTTTGGAGCTGTTTATGAGCTGGAAACTGGCAAAGTTAAATGGCTCCCTGAAAGCAAAACGCTTGATATTCTTAAAAAAGTTGAGGCTGATCCCAAAAAAGAAACACAGCCTTTGACGGAGGATTAAAAGAAAACTGAATAATGTTCTATTATAATTATAGTTTTTACAAATTTTTAGTCTTTTTAAAATCTAACATTAGGAGTATTTTCTATGACTATCAAGAGTAAACTTGTAAGTGTAGGAGTAGCGTTTACAACTGTTCCACTAATATTATTTGCGCTTATTGTATATTACCAGAACACAAAAATAGAAGAAATCACTTATGTTGAAGTAAAAAATCAGGCTCTTTCAGATTTAAATCATATTGTAATCGGGATATATAATATGATATCATCTCAACAGGAAATTCTTGAAAAAAATGTAGATGCCAACCTGAATGTAGCACATGATTTGCTGAATCTTCTTGGAAAAGTTTCGTTTTCAGATCAAAAAATACAGTGGGAAGCAAAAAACCAGTTCAATGGAGATATTGTAAACATCACATTGCCTCAATTTAAGATTGGAAGTTCCTGCATTGAGAAAAACTGGGGCCTTAATAAAGAAACCATTCTGGTCGATCATATTACCAAGCTGCTTGGAGGGACCTGTACTATTTTCCAAGTAATGGACAAGTCAGGGGACATGTTAAGAGTAGCCACAAACATTCAAGATAAAAATGCAAAAAGAACCATTTCCACTTATATACCGGCAATAAATCCGGATGGAAAACCAAATCCTGTAATATCTACAGTTATGAAAGGGAAAAGATATACTGGAAGGGCCTTTGTAATTGATGCCTGGTATATTGCCGCATATGAGCCTCTTTATGACAATAACAAAAACATCATTGGTATGCTTTATTTCGGTGTAAAAGAAGAAAGCGCAGCAAGTATCAGAAAACAGATTATGGATATTTTAATCGGGCAGACAGGTTATGTTTTTGTTATTGATTCTCAAGGTAAATATCTAATTTCACAAAATGGCAAAAGAGATGGTGAACCTATCTGGGAAGCCAAATCTTCAGACGGAAAATATTTTATTCAGGAAATGATAAGTACTGCCCACAAATTAAAAGACAGGCAAACTGCTGAAATACGCTATTTATGGAAAAATCCGAAAGATCCCAAGCCTAGAATGAAAATTGTTACTTTTTCTTATTACGCGCAATGGGACTGGATAATTGGTGCGGGTTCGTATGAAAATGAAGTTTTTTCATCTCTGGAAAAAATATCAACCTTATCCCGAAAGACTAATTTTATTATGCTGGGAATATCCGCTTTGTTCATTCTGGTCTCAGTTATATTTTACATCATGTTCAGTACTTCTATTTCAAATTCTATAAAAAATGTAATGAATCTTGCTTCAGCTATGGCCAATGGAGATATGACACAACGTCTACAAATAAGGTCCAATGATGAAATAGCGGACATGAGTAAATCATTGAATAAAACCTGCGAGCAGTTATCAAGTGTAATAGGCGACATACAGAAAAATTCAGAAACACTGGCTTCATCTTCTGAAGAAGTATCCGCGATATCAGCAGAGCTTGCGTCAAGCTCTGAACAAATGACATCTCAGGCTACGACAATAACCGGAGCGACTGAAGCAATGTCGGCAAACATAAAGACTGTAGATGAAGCAACCAATAAAATGAACCAAAATGTTCAGACTGTATCCGCCGCTTCAACACAGATATCTCAGAGCATGTCAACAGTGGCGGCAGCCGTCGAACAGTCCCAGGCAAACGTGGCTTCAATGGCCTCCGCCTCTGAGGAAATGACCTCGACAATAGCCGAAATAGCAAGAAATACTGAAAAAGCCAATGAAACTACAAATAACGCCGTGAAATCTGTGGAACAGGCTTCAAAACAGGTTGGCGAACTGGCGAGCGCCTCTCAGGAAATCGAGCAG
>MHBF01000020.1:0-11759 GCA_001803225.1 Lentisphaerae bacterium GWF2_44_16
ATCCATGCATGTCGTGATGAGCCTGTACGTTTCCTTTCCGGCCCCTTCGCCGGACAGCCTGTACTCAATAACACGTACCCGGACTGTATCACTCTTGTCCTGATGCTTTTGCCTGTATGAACAGATTTCAGAAATGTATGAACCGTCCGGCAATGTTTCAAGACAGGGGAGCTTCCATTGTTATTTATAAACCGTGGTTAATATAGCACAATTCATTAAGTGAACAGTATTGGGGTTAAAATGGGGCATCAAAGTTGACGAACTTGATTACAATATAGAAAAATTCCCCAGGGAACAATCGATGGAAAACCAAACACCATAGGTTATGCCTACCATGAAGATGATGAAGTATAGAATCGTTTTTTTATTCTGGAACGCTTGGGATGAGAAAAGAGCGCTTTAGCGAGGATATTACAGAAGAAGCGGTTGCCTGCAGTATTTCTCATCAAAATCCACTTGTCAACGCATGTTAAAGGAATTTTTTTTGTGTCGGGCAGAAGAATTCCGCATTTATCGACAATCTATTGCATATTAATTCTTGAAAATCTCCTTTAGCAGATTAATGTTAATAACATACTAGAGAAAAAATAATTAGGAGGCCTGTTCAATGAGTAAAATAGAAAAGAAAGGCAACGAAGCGACGGTTATACCGCAGGCGGATGTTGTTGCCGCTGAAGTTCAAAATTTCAGGACTGAGCTGCTTAATTTGGTAAATAATGGGATTTTTCAGATAAAAGTTGACCTGGAAAAAGTCGAAATGATAGATTCTTCCGGTATCGGAGTTTTTATTTCTGCTCAGAACAGTTTGAAAAAGCAGAATGGCTCGTTGAAAGTTGTTAATGTTTCTGCTGATATATTGAAGATGTTCAGAATTATGAGACTTGATAAGCATTTTGAGGTAACCGGCAAGTAAAGAGGTTTTCATATTAAGAGGTCAGGGCATTTCCCTGTGGGTATAGGTCCTTAGGATTTTGTAAACGTAGAGAGGTCTAATTATGGCGGAATATACCGGCGATGATGAAGTGCTGCAAATATTTTACGCAGAATCAAAAGAACACCTTGACGGCATGGAAGACGATCTGCTGGCCCTCGAAAAACAGGGCGTTGATTTTGACTCCGATCTTGTAAACCGCATTTTCAGGGCTGTCCATACGATAAAGGGCGGATGCGGTTTCTTTGGACTTGAAAAGCTGAGTTCTCTTTCTCATTCCATGGAAAACATTCTGGACAGGATAAGAAAAAAAGAACTTGACCCAAATACAAATATAATAAATTCTCTCCTGAGAGGCGCCGACCACCTTAAAGGCATGGTGAATGACCCGGACTCCACTGACAGCATAAACATTGAACCCGACCTTGCCGCATTCAAAAAGATCCTTTCCGGCTCTTTTTCAAAGGAAGAAAAAAAGTCTCTCAAGGAAAATACAGATATAAAACTGCCTGACGGAAGAGTTATCTTCACGGTGAACAAATACGACTTTGAAAGGGCTAAAAAGGCTGAAAAGGGCGGCAATCATGTATATCTTATCGAATATGATTTGATACATGACATTGAACGCAAGGGAAAAACCCCCTGGAGCGTTATCGATGAGCTTCTGCAGCTGGCTGTTTTCATAGACAGCAAAGTTGACATAGACGGTGTGGGGGAGCTGAGTGGTGATGGGATGCTCAAGGCCTCCATTCCTTTTTACGCGCTTATATCTACGATAATAGAAACAGACCTTATATATGATTTTCTGGGCCTTGACAGTTCAAAAGTACACCTGATATCAGACAGCGGCGAAATAACGGACGCATCCCAGGCCTCGGCTCAAAGCGAATCTTTTGCCCCTATGCCTGAAATTGCGGCGAAGCGTGAAGAGCCTGTTACGGAAGTGCTTCCGGAAGTCAATACGGCCGCCCCGGGGCCTGCAGCTTCTCCTCCGCCTCCACTTTTTTCTGTGGCAGAGAAAGCTAATGAAACGCCGCCGGAAATTAAAGATATTAAGAAGAGCGCCGTGGAAACCAGCAGTGTCCGCGTGAACGTTACTCTTCTGGACAAACTGATGAGCCTTGCCGGAGAATTGGTGCTTGCCAGAAATCAGCTCATACAGAGTACAACCTCCAAGGAAATGGAGTCCATAAACAATTCCACTCAGCGTATAGACCTGATAACGGCAGAGCTTCAGGAAGCGATTATGGCGACACGTATGCAGGCCATAGGAATAGTTTTCCACAAATTCACCAGAATAGTACGGGATATGGCCAGAGACCTCAACAAAGAAGTCAGGCTCGTGCTTGATGGTGAAGAGGTGGAACTGGACAAGTCGATAATCGAATCCATTGGCGACCCTCTGACGCATCTTGTGAGAAATTCCCTGGACCATGGAATAGAGATGCCGGCTATAAGGGAAGGCGCGGGGAAAAATAAACAGGGCACATTGAGGATAAGCGCTTTTCATGAAGCGGGCCATGTGATAATAAAAATAGCCGATGACGGCGCCGGGATCAGGCTTGACAAGGTTAAAGCCAAAGCGCTTGCGCAGGGACTTTGCACGCAGGATCAACTTGAGTCCATGTCTGAAAAGGAAATTGTAAAGTTTATTTTCAGGCCCGGGTTTTCGACCGCGGAAAAAGTTACTGATATTTCAGGGCGCGGCGTAGGTATGGATGTTGTTCACACGAATCTGACCAAGCTTGGAGGTACTGTTGATATTGATACAGTCGTCGGTTCCGGCACTACCATAACCATAAAACTGCCTCTGACACTGGCTATTATACCGAGTCTTCTTCTTTCCGTAGCCGCTGAACGTTTTGCCATACCGCAGGTTAATCTTGTG
Organism: Lentisphaerae bacterium GWF2_44_16; assembly: GCA_001803225.1. Lineage (GTDB taxonomy): Bacteria > Verrucomicrobiota > Lentisphaeria > Victivallales > GWF2-45-14 > GWF2-44-16. Next base: position 2,820 of record MHBF01000020.1, read on the forward strand.
GAGCTTGTCAGAATTTCATCTTCCGACGCGCACCATAAGATAGAAAAAATCGGGGATGCAATGGTCATGCGCTTGAGAGGACATCTGCTGCCTCTGATAAAATTGAGCGATGTGATAGACGATAAGCCCGTGAGTGATTATAAAAATCCAGCTGAGTTCATAGGCCTTGATCCGGAACTTGACGGGACCAAAGTTATAAATATTGCCGTTGTCCAGGCGGGCAGCCTCCTGTACGGGCTTATCGTTGACAGCCTGCTGGACTCCTGTGAAATTGTTGTGAAACCCCTCGGGCGGCATCTCAAAAAATGCAAAGCTTACGCGGCGGCTACAATCCTGGGAGACGGGCGTGTGGCACTGATTCTTGACCTTATCGGCATCAGCCAGATGATGGAGCTTACTGAAATAGGCTCGGAGGAAACAGAGGAAGCTTCATCCGAAGCAGTGGTGGACGAAAATACCGACCACCGTGACAAGCAGACGCTGCTGATTGTGCATAACGGAGAAAATGAGCCGTTCGGCATACCTCTCGGGCTTGTTGCCAGAATTGAAAAAATCAAGTCCGCCGACATTGAAAATATCGGAGGACGGAAAGCCATTAAATACAGAGACGGCATACTTCCGCTTTTCGCGCTTGAGGAAGCGGCGAATGTCATGGCGCGAGGAGAGGCTGAAACTTTAGTTGTTGTAGTATTTAAGGCCGGTGGGCGTGAAGTTGGTCTGATGCTTTCGGACATCGTTGATATTGTCGAAACAGACGCCAAGGTTGATGACGCCACATATAAACAGCCCGGTATTTTCGGTTCAGCTGTAATAAACAGCAGAATTACTCTGCTTATAGACCTCTACGGGCTTGTTTATCATCTTATGCCTCACTGGAGAGATGAAAAAGGCAGAGAAGTAAATATCCAGCCCGAAACGGTAAGAGATCACACTCCTACTGTGCTTATAGCCGAGGATTCTAAATTCTTCATGTCCCAGTTGAGGGGCTTCATGGAGGAGGCAGGCTACATAGTGCTTACCGCTGAGGACGGGGCCGTCGCGCTGAACGTGCTTAACGCCAATTCAGCGGATGTTGACATCGTACTGACTGATATCGAAATGCCTAACCTTGACGGCTTTGAGTTTACCGAAAAAGCAAGGGCTGATGGACGTTTCGCAAAATTGCCGATACTGGCAGTTACCTCAATTGCCGGTTCCGCGGCGGAAATGAAGGGAAAGCAGGTAGGACTTGATGAGTATCTTATAAAGCTTGACAGGGACGAGATACTTGAGAGATGCAGTCATTACCTTAAAAATGGACGCAGGCAGGAATGAGTTTCCGTTGCTGATTTTTTAACCGTAATTTAAATAAGCCATGACGGGAGAGAGCCGATGAGCAGTAATCATAAGCATAATATCGATAAACACAGCAAAATGGAACTGGCTATATTCAATGTCGGTAAAATTATCTGTGCCCTTAAAAGTATCGAAGTTCAGGAAATCATAAAAAATCAGGAAATTACGACTGTCCATCATGCGCCTGATTATGTCAGAGGGGTTATTAACCTCAGAGGACAGATTGTTACAATCATAAGCATGCGCAAGAAGTTTAAAATGAACAATCAGGGAAAGAGCGCAAGCAGCGAACAGCAGATAGTCATAGTGAAAATGGGTGAAGAAAGCGTAGGCCTTCTGGTTGATACTGTGGATGACATACTGCTCGCTGATACTGATAATGTCGAGCCTCCTCCCTCTAACATTCGCGGCGTAAGAGGGGATTATTTCAACGGGATATTCAAAAAGGACGACGCGCTTGTCGCGATCCTGAATATTCACGAGATATTGACTGTAAACGACTAAAAAGGAAATTGTTGTTTGCGGATGGCTGTCGTTGCTGGAAAATCCTCCGCTGATCGGCTGAAACCAAAGGCCGCATTTTGTCGCGGCCTGTTATAAACCCATTCCCCGGTAAAAAAATGGATAAATTAAAAGTTCTCATAGTAGATGATTCAGCGCTTTACAGAAAAGTGCTCAGCGATATTTTGGCAGCGTTCCCTGAAGTAGAGCTTATCGGAACAGCTTCCAACGGCAAGATGGCCCTTGAGCGGATAAGCAAAACACTCCCTGATTTTATCACTCTCGATTTTGAAATGCCTGAAATGGACGGTATTCAGACACTCAGGGAGCTCAAGAATAAATATCCGTCAGTGAAGGCTGTCATGGTCAGCGCTCATACTGTCGAAGGCGCGGAAGTAACCATGCAGGCGCTTGAAGAAGGCGCTTTTGAGTTCATAGCCAAGCCCAACACTTCAAATCTTGGAGAAAGCAAAAAAGAGCTCCAGGCACAGCTGACAACTATCGTGAATACTCTTTTCATGAAGAAAAGCCTTTCAGGTGTTTTCAGAAAGAATATTTCTGTTCCCAGGCCTCCGCCTTTGACACCGCCGCCTGTTCGCCCTTCAGCGCATTCTGATATTGCCGCCAAGATGAGCAGAATTATGATAGGCCGCTGTGAAATTGTCGGGATTGGTGTCTCTACCGGCGGGCCGAATGCCCTTACTCATCTTGTGCCCAGGCTGCCCGCGAATTTCAGAGTGCCTGTGCTTATTGTTCAGCACATGCCTCCTGTTTTTACTGCCGCGCTTGCTGATTCTCTTAACAAAAAAAGCGCTGTTCAGGTGCTCGAAGGCGTTGACGGAATACAGCTCAAAAGCGGTACCGTGTATATTGCTCCCGGCGGAAAGCAGATGAAAGTTGAAAAAAGCGGGAATTCAACAGTTCTCAGAATAACTGATGATCCGCCTGAAAACAACTGCAGGCCATCTGTTGATTATATGTTCCGTTCCATTGCATCCTGCTACAAAGGCAATTCTCTGGGCGTGATTATGACGGGCATGGGAGCTGATGGAGTGAAAGGGCTTGCTGAAATGAAAAAAACAGGCACTAAGGTAATCGCCCAGGACGAGGCTACGTGCACTGTTTACGGAATGCCGATGGAAGCGGTGAAGTCCGGAGTTGTGGACCTGGTTGTTCCGCTGGACCAGATTGTGGACGAAATAATTTCAGCGGTCAGATGAAAATTGGATTGTAATATTTGATATTTTTACAATGGGGAAAGTGATTTAATGCGGGTAAAAATAACAAGCGCTGAAATTCTGACGCTGGGAAAATTTATTAAGGAAAAATCAGGCATTGTGCTTGATGAAAATAAGGCTTATCTTTTTGAAAGCCGTCTTTCGCCGCTTATTGATGAACTTCAGGCAAATAATTATATTGAACTTCTTGAAAAGGTTAAAAAAGATTATACGGGCCGTCTTGCCACCAGGCTTATAGATGCCGTCTGCACAAATGAAACTTCTTTTTTTCGGGATAAGTCGCCGTTCCTTCTTCTCGTTCAGAAAACTGTGCCTGATTTTTATGAAAGGTCTCCTAACGGTGTGCTGAATTTCTGGAGCGCGGCGTCCTCGACGGGGCAGGAGATTTACAGCGTCATAATGCAGCTTATAGACGCGGGCATAAGTCCGCCAAAATTCAAAATGAGAATGCTGGGCACTGACATTTCCGACACGGCCATAGCCAAAGCCAGCCGGGGAAAATACACAAAATTTGAATTAGCGCGCGGAATGGACGGGGCCAAGCTTCATAAGTTCTTTCTTCAGACCGGGGATGACTGGGTGATACGGGAAGAAATAAGGGCGATGGTGGCTTTCAAAAGAGCAAACCTTCTTGATCCTGTAACGCTGACGCTTCTTGGCAAATTCGACATAATATTATGCCGTAATGTTGCCATTTATTTTTCTCAGGAGGATAAGACAAAGCTTTTTAACTGTCTGGCCAGTATGCTGAACCCAAAAGGGGTACTTCTCATAGGTTCGACGGAATCTCTTATGGGCATTACAGACCGTCTTGCCAAAAAAGATTTCAGAGGGGCTGTATATTATGAGAAGGCGTGATATTTTTCAGGAAAGAGAAAGGGGTTGATTTATGGCGGGCATTGACGCCGGTGATTATATAGAAGAACTCCTTTACTGCATCAAGAAAAAAGACACGGTAAAGGCCAAAGTCCTTTTGCGGCATTTCGACAAAGTCGATGAGAAGGCGCAGCGCAGGTTTATTTTTGAACTGGGCCGCTCGGATGAGGATTTTTCGCTCCCCCTGCTTGCTTCACTCCTGTCTGAAAATCCCGATCTTTGCGCTAAAGTTCCCACTTTACGGCAGATGCTCATACGCAAATTCATAGATGAGCCTTCTGCGCTTCCTGAAATTCTGGATAACCCGAAAACGTCCAATAAGAGGATTTTCGTCGAGATAGCAGGTGAAATATGTTCGGGGATGACAGTGCCGTCTCTCATAAATATTTTAAGAACAGATTCCGATAAGGAGCTTATAATCGCGGCCCTTAATTCGCTGGGTGAAATATCTTCTTCCGAAGCCGCCAATGCCGTGACCGATTTTCTTTATTCGCGGGATAAAGAGACAATTTTCGCGGCCGTCAGGGCCTTGCGTAAAATCGCGTCTCCTGTGGCAATACAGCGCCTTGCCGAGCGTATGGGTACGGACAGCCAGATGGACCTCCTCATTCTTGATGTTTTTGCCGAGGTTCAGGACAAGACTTCTATTGAAAAGCTCAATGAAACCCTTATTTCGCATTATGCTCTCATCCGTAATTACGGCAAAAAGAAACTAGTTGAAGTCGGGCCTAAAGCTGTTCCTCTCCTTATCGGAAACCTTCTTTATGACGACCCTGATATTCTTATACATACTCTTAACGTGCTTGCGTCTATCGGGGACAAAAGCGCCATCGGTCCCGTGCGTAAACTGCTTTTCAATGAACCGAAAGATCCCAATGTCAGATTTGCTGCTTATGAGGCGCTGGGAATGCTGCCGCTCGAAAAAGGCGCTTATATTTTGTCTTCGGGCCTTGCCGATCCTGTTGAAAACGTCTGTATGGCCGCTGCCAGGGCTATCAATAAAAATTATAACGATGTTCTCTCTACCGGCATAAAAAATCTTATCAGCGAAAGAGGTACGGGTTTTCATAAGATAATAAGGACTATAATAGACGCGGAAGCCGATAATGTTTTTCTGGACATTATCAAAGATGAGCTCTCATGCAAATACGCTGTCGCTTACCTTAAAAATAAGGCGCATAAGGATCTGAGGGCACATTTTGACGCGCTCCTGAGGAGGATGGGTTTTTCTGACCTTGCCGAGAGGATGCAGCAGAAAGACAGCGAGGAAAAAGCTTCTTCTTCCTCCTCCCTTAAAATATATGTCGTTGATGATTCCAGGATGATACTGAGTGTTTACAGAACCATACTCCACAAGCTCGAATACGAATCCGAACTTTTCGAGTTTCCTGCCGCGGCGCTTGAAAAAGTCAAAAAAAGCAAACCGGATATACTGATCACAGATCTGAATATGCCGGAGATAACAGGAATAGAGTTGATAGCGCAGCTAAGAAAGCAGTATTCCAGGAAAGAGCTTCCGATTATAATGGTTACCACTCAGAATGAAGTGCAGGACAACGAAGCCGCTCATTCTGCCGGCGTAAATGTTATCATGAATAAGCCTTTTGACGAGAATTCGCTTCAAAAAGCCATAAAAAGCGTTTTGACTTGAAATAATTAACTGAGGGTATAAAAAATGATTGATGATAGAAAATTCACTGTTCTGATTATCGATGATACCAGCGCTAATGTGCTTATCCTCAAGAAAACCCTTATGAACGCCGGTTATAATATTATAACGGCGGATAACGGTAAAAACGGGCGTGGCCTGGCGGAAGCAATGATGCCGGACATTATTCTTCTCGATATAATGATGCCGGAAGAGGATGGCTTTGACACTATAAAAAAACTCAAAATGAATCCTCAGACTTCTTCCATACCCGTTATTTTCCTGACTGCCGTTTCCGATGTGGAGGCAAAGGTCAAGGGCTTTGAGTTGGGGGCAGTGGACTTTATAACCAAACCTTTCCATCCGAGTGAAATCAAGGCGAGGACTGGTCTCCATATCAAGCTCAGCGTTGCCACAAACGCGCTTATAGAGCGTCAGAAAGAGAAGCTCAAACAGATAGAAACAGCCCAGCAGTCGATGCTTGTCCAGAGCAAGGATTTGCCGGAAGCGCAATTCAGCGTCTGCTATTCTTATCTTCAGGAGGCGGGCGGCGACTTTTACGATGTTATAAAGATCAGCGATAACACGTTCGGATATTTCATTGCCGATGTTTCCGGGCACGATATACCCACAGGCTTCCTTACTGCCTCGCTCAAGGCGCTTCTTGCCCAGAACTGTTCTCCCATTTACGGTTCTGTTGAAACCATGAAGATGATTAACCAGGTGCTTCTTGATGTCCTCCCTGAAAATAAATATCTCACGGCCTGTTATCTGACTATAGACAGAAAGGCTAGAAAATGCGGTTGTGTCAATATGGGCCATCCTCCTCTGATATATCAGCCGGTTGGCGCGCAAATTCAGACTTTCGATTCAAAAAGCGATGTCCTCGGGGCCTTTTCTGAAGTTTTCTACTGCGAGAATGAGATAGAGGTTAATGACGGAGACAGATTTTTCATTTATTCTGACGGCCTTATAGAAGATGGCAGCAAGAACAGGCTCTGGTCAAACGCGATGGGCCTTTCCGTTCTCTTTCAGGCAATAGAAGATACCAGAAAACTCAATCTGGAAGACGCCGTCGCAAAAATCAATGAGCATTTCTGCAGCTCAAAATTAAAAGTGGAAGATGATATTCTTATCATGGGAATAGAGGTGTAGGACAATGGAAAATTATATGCAGGAACTTGTGGAAGAAAATTTTCTGAGGATTGTTTTCAGTTCTGAAATAGCTCTTGTTGACAAGGCTGTGGCTGATGCCGTAGCCTTCATAAAAGCAAAAAATATAGTCGTGGATTCATTTTCGCTGAAGCTTGCCTTTTATGAGTCTTTCACCAACGCGGTAAGGCACGGCAATCTCAGTGATCCTCAGAAAAATGTCACAGGCGAAATCAGGACGGATGACAAGTTTATTTATATCCGGGTCGAGGATGAGGGAAATGGTTTTGACTGGAAAAAAGCAATTGCCAAAAAGACGATCAGTTTTAATGACACCTCGGGCCGCGGGCTTATACTTCTCCGTTCTTATGATTACAATCCCGAATATAATGAGAAGGGCAATGTCCTCTCTCTGAAAAAAGCGTACACACAGAAACCCCAGGAATAGCTTGTTTTTAAAACACGAAGAAAAAATGCGGAATGGATGAAAGGGAAGTTTTCCTTTAAATCCCTCTGACATAAATTTAATTTTAGTTCTCTGTGTTTTTCTTGTCTTTCGTTCTGCATTTCTCATTCTTCATTTTTTTTCGTGGTTTGAATCTGCTTCCGTCTTTTTCGCTATCGGTGAAACATTACCTTGCACATTTTCTCTTAGCATGTTCGCTTGACTTAATGCTGTGTCGCGTTACATTATAGTATATACCCCTATATAGTATAACGGAGGAAATATTTATGAGTTTATGCGGAACCGACCAGGATAAGAAACGTCTTTTGAACAGGCTGAAAAAAATAGAAGGACAGATAAGAGGTATTGGTGGGATGGTGGAGAGGGAATGCGGCTGCATTGAAGTATTGCGCCAGATAAATTCGGCGGCAGGCGCCTTGCGGGGCGCGTGGAACCAGGTTGTCAGCGAGCATTTGCGGGGCTGCGTATCCAGGACTGATTCGAAACACAATAAAATCATTATCGATGAACTGATAGAACATTTACAGAAAATAAAGTAATTATGAATAAACATGCTGCAACTGTCGCTTATTACTCGCATTCCCATGCGTCTGGCGGGGTTAATAAAGGCAATGAGAAACGGACTTTCAGGGTGGCACTGCTGACCGGAGTAACCATGATAGTTGAAATCGTGTTCGGATATATGACCGGCTCGATGGCGCTTCTCGCGGACGGATGGCACATGGGAACCCATACCTTTGCGCTGGGAATCAGTTGTTCGGCGTATGTGCTGGCAAGGAAATACGACAACTCTGAACTTTTTTCCTTCGGTACCGGAAAATTCGGCATACTTGCCGGATATACCAGCGCGCTTTTTCTGGGTTTTACAGCCCTGTGGCTGATTTATGAATCTGTAATAAGGCTTTTCAGACCGGTGCATATTGATTTTTCCAATGCAATACTGGTAACGGTTATCGGTCTTTCAGTCAATCTCGTCAGTGTACTGATGCTTCATCAGAGACATCATCATCACGAACATGAATACGCTGAAGGCAAAGACAGTGACCATAAAGTCGCGCATGTGCACCATGACCATAACTACCAGTCGGCATATTTTCATGTCATTGCCGATGCTTTGACGTCGCTGCTCGCTCTTGCCGCCCTGTTTTCCGCCCGTTACCTTGGCTGGGTGTTCATGGACCCCCTGATGGGAATAGCCGGTGGGCTTCTGATTTGCAAATGGGCATTAGGGCTGCTCCGTTCCACGGGAATGATACTCCTCGACGGCGGAGTGGACGGCAGGCTCAGGCACAAAGTGCAATCATTGATCGAAGCGGACAACGACAGCAGGGTTTCGGATTTGCACGTATGGCGCATTGATTCGGAAAACATGGCGGCAATCGTCTCCATCGTTACAAGCGGCAACCGGAAAGCTGAAGACTATCATCGATGTCTGAAGGATAACGTATCAAGGCTGGCCCATTTGAGCGTTGAAGTACACCAATGTAAAGACTGTAACCGCTGACTTTACGGACAGACAGGAGACAGCGTTCAGGGGAAGCCGTTTCAATCTGTGTCTTTATTTGGTTTTTGTAAGTTTTATCTGGACTTTCTGCGGATAAATATTTATCGCCTTGATGACGGGCGCGTCAACCCAGCATCCCACATCCACCGTGTACATGCCGGGCTCTTCAAACGCGGAAATATCAACGTATGCCTTCAGCTGTTCGGGCTTTATCATTTTA
>MHBF01000020.1:11782-12100 GCA_001803225.1 Lentisphaerae bacterium GWF2_44_16
TGTTATGTCAACGTGTGGGGATGATATGAATTCGGCCTTGAATTTTCTGTCGTCGTTGCCTGTCAGGATTTTAATCGGGATGGAACGGAAATCGGCGCTTGTGTCTTCCTTGACTATTTCAACCTGCGCCATCACGCTCGGGGGGATCACGTTTATTACTTTGCTCTTCAGTGCTATAGACGCGGAAAAATCAAAGCTTTGAACAGTATTTTTATCCACGGGGATAGGGTCTGTGTTTATGGTCTCTATTTTATTTATAAGTGTGCTGGGGCCTGTTATATTGACTTCAGGCGGGGTTGTCTTGATGCTTCCTATAAT
>MHBF01000020.1:12198-38558 GCA_001803225.1 Lentisphaerae bacterium GWF2_44_16
CAACAGAATAGACTTTTATTCCCACCGGGGATTTCACGTCCTGCGGGTCTATTCTCAAAGGGTAGGGTTCGCCCATTATGAATTTTCTTTCCTCAACCTTTATGTCAATCGAAAAGTCTCTGGGGGTTAAAAGGTTCAGGCGTCTTTCACTTGCGCCCTTTACTTTAAGCGAGATTTTCGGCAATGTTTCATCCATGCAGACTATGCCCGCCGGAAGTACCAGATTTACTGTTACGCCCTGCACCCTGGCCATCTGTCCTGTCTTATAGGAAACGGTAAAGAAAACCAGCAGAGCGAAGAAGAGCGCTATCATCTTTCTCACGAAATCCCTTCGTATGATTCCGGGTATCAGTGATATGATTCTCTGTAATATTTTACTGCTGATCATTTTTCATCTCCGATTCCTCAAAGCTTTCGAGCACTTCGTCATCATCAGCTGTCTGTCCCAGTATATTAGTCAGGAAATTTTCATTGGAAATAAGCAGCCCGTTCAGGTAGCGGTATAACTTATCCGCTTCTATATTTCTCTTTATTCTGCCGCCGCAGGCAATGCTTATGATGCCGGTTTTTTCCGATACGACCACAGCGACGGCGTCAGTTTCTTCAGTTATGCCTATCGCGGCGCGATGCCTTGTGCCTAGTTTCAGCGCCAGTTCCTCGTCATCGTTTGGCAGCGGCAGTATGGCATGGGCGGCTATTATTTTTTCATTTTTGATTATTATGGCGCCATCGTGAAGCGGGGAATAGGGATTGAAGATGGACTCTATGAGAGGGGAATTTAATTTTGCGTCAATGGGTATTGCGTTATTTACAATAAATGCCATTCCAATCTGGCGTTCGAACACGATTATAGCCCCGATCTTTTGTTTTGAAAGGCCTATCACGGCGTTTACGACTTCGCTGATGGCTTCCTTTTTCTTGGTTTTGTGGTGAAACGTCGCGCTTCCCAACTGCGCGAAAGCTCTTCTCAGTTCAGGCTGAAATATCACTATCAGCGCTATTGCGAGCATTGTCCACAGATTATACAGGAGCCAGCTTATGACTTCGAATTTCATCCAGTCGGACGCTGTAGTAAGCACTATCAGGATGATGATAATTCCCGCGAGCATGCTTGCCGCCCTTGTGCCGCGCAGAAAGTAAAGGACATTGTAAATGAGTACAGTGATTATGCCTATCTCAAGTATCTGCCTGAGATACGCTGAAATGTCCTGCATGTTTGAAAATATTATGTCCATTTCAGATGCCCGAATAAGATTTGCATTTTTCCAATGTTTTCAAGAGTTGAAAAGTTTCCTTCACGTCATGAACCCTGAGAATGCCTGCGCCTTTCAGCGCCAGCCATGCCGTTACTCCCGCGCTTCCCCATATTCTCTCTGCCGGGTCTGGTTCATTCAGCATATTGCCGATGAACGATTTTCTGGAATGTCCAGCAAGTACAGGGAAGCCCAGTTCCGCTATTCTATCGATTTTTCCGCATATTTCCATGTTCTGTTCAGGGCCCTTTGAGAAGCCCAGTCCCGGATCGATGATTATACTCTCCCTGTGTACCCCGGCTTTTATCGCCTTTTCTGCCGCGGTTTTCAGGAAATTGCTGATTTCTCCGAGCAAATCGCTGTATATCAGGTTTTTGCTGTCCTGCATATCAGCGGGGATGCCTCTCATGTGCATTATTATCAGTCCCGCGTTTTTTTCTGCCGCGGTTTTCGCCATATCAGGTGAAAACTGCAAGCCGCTTATATCGTTTATTATATCGGCCCCGGCCTCGACAGCTGCCGCGGCCACACGGCTTTTTCTGGTGTCCGCGCTTATTATGATGTCAGGGCGCGCCTTCCGTAATTCACTGATAACCGGGACAATTCTTTCAATTTCAGTTTCTACCGATATTTCCGCGGCGGAAGGTCTTGTCGATTCCCCGCCGACGTCTATAATATCCGCGCCGTTATCTATCATCATAAGCGCATGGTCCACGGCAGTGCCGTGCTGAACGTATTTTCCGCCGTCACTGAAAGAGTCGGGCGTAACATTCAGAATGCCCATTATAAGCGTTCGCTCTCCGCATCTGAGCGTTTTATTTTTTAAACGCAAATTTAAAATCAAGGACATAATTCCATCTATTGCTGAACGGGCGGCGGATTCTCCGTATCCGGCGTTTCTATTGTCTGTGTGCCGGCATTTTCAGGAGGAGTCTGCTCATTCTGCTCCGCGTTTTTTTCGTCGTCGTCATCAATTTTTATGATTTTTGTAACGCCTGCGATTTTGTCATCTTCCTTGAGGTTCATAATTCTGACGCCTTTTGAAGCGCGTCCTACTGTTTTTATCTCATCGGAAGGTATTCTGACAGTCTGGCCGTTTTCAGTTGTAAGGAGCAGTTCATCGCCTCTGCCTATCTGAATTGCGGCGAGGACGAGTTCATCTTCTTTTAGTTTTATGCTGGTTACGCCTTTTGCGCCGCGTTTTGTTTTGCGGTATGTGCTTACGTAACTGCGTTTACCCATGCCGCCGTTGCTTACTACAAGTATCTGCGGGCCTCCGAGCTTTTCAGCTTCCTCATCGGTTTCGGCTTCCTTAATTTCTTCGACAACCTCCATGCCCACGACAAAATCGTTTTCAATCTTGAAGCGTATGCCTGTAACGCCCATGGCGCCTCTGCCCATGGCCCTGACGTCGCTTTCGTTGAAATGACATGCCAGTCCATGCGCGGTTGAAAGTATGATTTCGTTTGTGCCGTTCGTGATTGATGCCCCTACCAGTTCGTCATTTTCCCTGAAGTTAAGGGCCCTTATTCCGGCTTTGCGAAGGTTTTTGAACTCTTTCAAAGCGGTTTTCTTAATCACGCCGTTTTTTGTGGACATTATGATATAGCGGTCTTCGCGTTCCATCTCTTCCGGTGAAACTGTCAGCATTGCCTGTATCTTTTCTCCGGGTTCGACTTTCAGCATATTTACGATGGCTTTGCCCTTTGATGTCCTGGAACCTTCCGGTATTTCGTAAACATAGAGCCAATGCATTATGCCCTTATCCGTAAAGAAGAATATCAGGTCATGGCTGTCCGCGTTGAAAAGGTGTTCAACGAAATCTTCTTCTTTTGTTTCCATTCCGATGATGCCGACGCCGCCCCGGTGTTGTGTCCTGAACGTATCTGATGGGACACGCTTGATATAACCGGTATTTGAAACGGTGATTATACAGGAATGGCGTGTTATGAGATCGGCTATTTCGATGTCTGTGGACGCGACTGTTATTTCAGTTCTGCGAGGATCGTTCTTGCAGTATTTTTCCTTGATGTCAAGGAGTTCCTGTTTGATTACTCCGAGTCTTTTTTCTCTGCTGGCGAGAAGTTCCTTGAGATAGCTTATGAACTTCTGGAGTTCCTCGTATTCCTTCTGAATGTCTTCAATGGCGAGGCTTGTCAGCTGATGGAGTCTCATTTCAAGTATGGCCTGCACCTGAAGCGTTGTGAAGCTGAAGCGCTTGATAAGCTGTTCCGCCGCTTCTTCCTTGTTTCTTGAGGCGCGGATTATTTTCACGACTTCGTCAATATTGTTTACAGCTATGAGTAAACCTTCAAGTATATGGGCCCTTGCTTCGGCCTTGTTCAGTTCAAATCTGGTACGCCTGGTTATAACTTCGAGCCTGTGGTCAATGTATGCCTGAAGTATCTGAGACAGATTCATTATTTTAGGGCGGTTGTGATCCACAACCAGCATGATGGAACCGAATGAGTTTTCCATCTGTGTGTGCGCGTAGAGCTGGTTAAGAACAATTCTGGCGTCCGCGTTCGTCTTTATATCTATGACTATTCTTATGCCGACGCGTCTGCTGGTTTCATCGCGGAGGCCGGATATGCCGGTTATTTTTTTCTCATTGACGAGATCGGCTATTTTCTTTACGAGGTTTTCCTTGTTTACGGCGTAGGGAATTTCAGTTACTATGATGTGTTCGCGTCCGTCTTTTTCCGTGATTTCGGCTTTCGCGCGGATTTTTATAACGCCTTTGCCTGTTTCGTAGAGACTGCGTATTTCACTTATTCCGCAAATTATGGCGCCTGTCGGAAAATCGGGTCCCGGGAGATGGCGCATAAGCTCGGTGACGCTGACTTTCGGATTGTCCATGAGGCATACAGTGGCGTTGATGACTTCGGCCAGACTATGCGGAGGGATGTTTGTAGCCATGCCTACGCCTATGCCCGTAGTGCCGTTGACAAGCAGGTTCGGGAAACCTGAAGGCAATACTTCCGGCTCCTTGTTCACCTCGTCAAAGGTGGGTACCATGTTTACAGTGTCTTTTTCTATATCTGCGAGAAGTTCCTCGGCGAGGCGTTCCATACGGCATTCAGTATAACGGTAAGCCGCTGCCGGGTCGCCGTCTATGCTGCCGAAGTTGCCCTGTCCGTCAACAAGCGGTACGCGCATCGAAAAATCCTGCGCCATACGGACCATCGTGTCATAAACAGACGCGTCGCCGTGCGGATGGTAATTACCTATGACTTCGCCGACGACTTTCGCGCTTTTGGTATAGGAGTGGGATTTGGTCAACCCCAGTTGGCGCATGGCGTAAAGTATTCTGCGGTTACCTGGCTTGAGGCCGTCCCTTACATCGGGTATGGCGCGTCCCACGTTTACGCTCAGGGAGTATTGCAGATACGCGGTATGCATTATGTCTTCAATACTTACTGGAATGTCCTTGTTTTTTAAATCATTCATAAGTCAGTTTATTTCTCCATCATTATGTATAGTTAATTCCTCATCAGGAAACGTTTTGCAATCAGATTCGGATAAAATACACCGCCTTCGCTCTTTTAACAAGCTTTTCCTGAGGCTGTAAGGCTTATTTTTCCTGAAAAATAAGTTGTATTCGCTTTTATATTTGACTTCGAGCTCGTTCGGAAGAAGGAAATACCTCTAAAAATAGTATATTTTAAGTTTTTTAACATCGAAAAAAAGCCATTGTGGATTAAATTAACTCTTTTATGCTAATTTAAAGACGGATTTGACAAAGCAAATCCCTCCTCGCCAAGGCGTATGTTAACGCAATGTTGTGGAGGGTTGCGCTTCGTCGCAACCGTCTTAAAGTCCCGGCGAAGCCGGTTAATTTAAAAATTGCTGATACGTCAACAAAGGAAAATATTATGTCGGAAAAAATGAAACTCGGCTTTATCGGCTGCGGCGGCTTTTCGAGTGGCAACCATATACCTAACGCGGCAGCGAATCCGGAATTTGAAATACGCGCTTTCTGCGACCTCAATAAGGCGCATCTGGAGGAATTGTCCGCCAAATACAAGCCATCTTACATAACCGATGACATGGAAAAGGTAATAAGCGATCCCGAAGTGGAACTCGTCATCTGCGGCACGAAACCCGATTTCAGGCTTCCAATAATGAAACTCGCGGTAAAACACAAAAAACACCTTTTCGTTGAAAAACCTCTCTGCTTCAAGGAGGAAGAAGTCAACGAAATGGTATCCCTCATGAACAAGGCCCCAATCAAATTTATGGTTGGCTTTAACCGTCCCTACAGCCCGATGATGCAGGACTTGAAGCCGCTTTACAATAAGAATAAAAAGGGAAATACCACTATAATTTTCAGGATTGTCGGCGAAGGACAGCTTTGGCCGGCCCATCATTACAATGCCGTAATGCGCGACAAGGAGTCAACTATAATTCATGAGATAACCCATATATTTGACCTGCTGAACTGGCTTACAGATTTATATCCGCAGAGGGTATATACCGCCGGAGAAGGCAATGTGGACAATGTCATTACCCTGAATTATCCCGACAATATCACTGCCGTCATAATAGCGGGAGATAATTCCACTGCCGGTTTTCCCAAAGAACGCATTGAGATAAACACCAATTACGGAACTATAGTCGGCGACCATTTTGTTGAACTCTCTGCCATTGGCTACGGAAAACCGTTTTATAAAACTTACGACTATAAAATCGCCGGAAAAACTTACAACACCAGCGGCCTTGAAGCTGCTAAAAAATGTGAGGAATGGCGCAGTTCCGTTACGGAAGAGGAAATCAAAAAAGGTTATTACTATGAGCGTCAGGTAAAAGTCGATAAAGGCCATTATAACGAACTTGATATTTTCAGGAAAATAATCAGGGCAGGGGGGGCCTCGCAGACTGACGTTATAAAAGGCGCCGTTGCTAATCTCATAGCATGGCGCGCCATCGAATCCTGGGAAAAAGCCATCCCCGTAAATCTCGATTTCTCATATCTCGAAAAATTATAGAGCGCTTTTCCTATTATTGTAAAAATAAGCGACAGTTTTTAACAATAATACTGGCTGTAAGAAGATGGTGCCGACGGTGGGACTTGAACCCACATGGGTGTGACCCCACTGCGCCCTGAACGCAGCGCGTCTGCCATTCCGCCACGTCGGCATAACTAAATATTTCTCTTGAGAGCAGATATTCTATATGATTAAAAGTCATTTGCAAGCATTATCCGAAAAAGCTTTCCAAGAAATTTGAAAAAATTCTGGCGTATTCTTAAAAGGGCTGTACCTTAAAGCAAAATTATAAAGAGAGAAATATGGAAAATGGGAAATAAAATATGGGTACCTTTATGTAATACACTGGAAAATGCCATAAATGATCTGATAAAAAAAGCCTTAGTTCCCCGTCCGATAGCGCTTCTGTTGGCGACAAGGGGGATTAAGCCGGAGTGTGTGGACTCTTTCATCAAATCCCCTCTGTCGAGTTTATCAGACCCTTACAGATTTCCGGGTATTGAAAAAGCGATAGAAAGACTCTGGCGTGCCATTCAGGAACGTGAAGTGATTATGATTCACGGTGATTATGACACGGACGGTATAACGGCGACAGCGCTTCTTTCCTATGTTCTTCGTAAAAACGGGGCTGACATACGGTCTTTTTTGCCGCACAGGTTTGAGGATGGCTATGGTTTTACAGCTGAATCACTGGTGAAAGCCATTGAGAATTCAGGCTGCAAAGTTCTGGTGACTGTCGATTGCGGGATAAACAGCTGCGACGCTGTCAATGCCGCGAGGAAGCTTGGTATCGATGTAATCATAACAGATCATCACGAACCGGCAGAGCAGAAACCCGATGCCTTGGCGCTGATAAATCCTAAGCTTTATAAGGAAATGGAAGATCTTCATCTTCTCTCCGGCGCGGGAGTCGCGTTTAAACTCTGCCACGCTTTCATAAAATACGGCAGGGAACATAACCTGGGCGGTTTTACCACGGATCTTGAAGAAATACTCGATCTGGTCGCGCTTGGCACTATCGCGGATATTGTTCCGCTCCTGGGCGAAAATAGAATACTGGTGAAACATGGAATAAAAGTCCTGAGAAAACAATTGCGTCCCGGTATAAGAGCGCTTATTGAAGTCGCCAAAGCCGATACGTCTCTGAAACCTTCTGATATAACTTTCAAGCTTGCTCCGCGGCTGAATGCCGCTGGCCGCCTCGGGGATGCCAACACCGCTCTTTCGCTGCTCAATTCAGATAACATTATCGATGCTTACAAATACGCCGAAATGCTTGAGAAATACAACACTCTCAGACAGGAAAAGGAACAGGAGATTTTCAATGAGGCACAGCGCCAGATTGAAAAAAACATTGATGTCCAGAACTCCTTTTCAATACTTGTGGCAGGTGAAAACTGGCATCAGGGCGTAATCGGGATTGTGGCTTCCAGATTGGCGCGGGATTACAACCGCCCTGTCATCGTACTCACCATACAGGGCAGGGAAGCTCATGGTTCAGGCAGGAGCATAGGAAACCTGAACCTCGTAAACGTGCTGTCGAAATCAACACATCTTCTTTCCCGTTACGGCGGTCACCCGATGGCGGTAGGACTTGGCATGGACTGTTCGCAGATAAGCACTTTTTACGCTGAGTTTGAAAAAAATGTACGTCTGGAACTTACCAAGGAAGACTTGGTGGATCATTTAAATTTTGACGGCGAAGTCCAGATAAACGAACTGGATTCTGAATTTTTCCGTCTCCTCGAACAGCTCGGCCCATTCGGACACAGCAACGCGCAGCCTCATTTCCGTATCAACAACATTGAATGTGTAAAAACTTTTTCTGTCGGCAGTAACCATTCGAGAGGCGTATTGAAGGACAGGAGAAACAATTTTATTGATTTCATAGCGTTCAAACGGACAACCGATACGCTCCCGCGTTCGGAGCTTGATATTATCGTTACGCCCCAGTTGAACGAGTATTACGGAGAACCGAAACCCCAGCTTCAAATCCTCGACTTGAAGCCAAGCTATTAATTTCCTGAAAAGCAATGGATTTTTTTCATTTTTGATGTAAGGTTATTGGGATTAGCCCAGGTGGCGGAATGGCAGACGCAACGGACTTAAAATCCGTTGACCTAATAAGTCGTGGGGGTTCGAGTCCCCCCCCGGGCACCATGAAATAGCCTCAAAAAATCAAATCTTTCTCAGAATTGCAAATTCCCTTGTGATACGTCATTTTACATTACTTTTCAACTCGTTAAGTATACAGTACAAGATTGTTGAGGCTGATTAGCTCAAGTATAATGTAGGATTGCCGAAGTTAAGTATACAAAGCATGAAGGCCACCGTATTTTTTTGAAAATTGAATAGGCATTATTTATATCAATCTTGTGTATGTTTATAAGCAGGTTATGAGTTTGTGTTTGCTATTTTCTTTTGTAAAGTTGATAGTATAATGTTAAATTTCGATACTATGAGGAAAAAATGATTAATAATGCGGATGACCTGTATAAAATCTTTGACTTAGATGATTCAGAATATAACAACAAAGTTTATTTTGACCATGATTTAGGGTTTAGTGTAAGACGTAAATATCCTAATTATCCTGAATGTAGATATATTCCTCCGCAGGATAAGGACGGAAACCCGGATACGGTTGTATTGATTGCAATCAAATATGAAAAGACGGAAATCAAAGACGACAAAGGTCCAATATCTTTGAGAGTATCAACTTTTAGTGAATACCTTTATAAAAATTTTGATTATAACTTTGATGATGATAAATGCCCAACAAGAGAATCCGTTATTATAAGTAAAAATAGTTTTTCCCCTTATGAAATAATATCGATAGGGGAATTTTTCTTTGACCGCACAAAAAAATCAATAGTCGATATGCAAGGGGATAAGTTAACAGGCAAAAACCTACTTGATATTTTATATAAAAAACATGTTGGCTCAGCCCATCCTCTTAGCAAAACACGAATCAAGGTTAGAACTTTTCAAGTTGTATTTTCTTGCCTAGAAAAATTTCTAAGATTAGCAAAGTGGGGTTTAACTTTTTTCACAGGAAGAACCTTGAAAAACGATTTAAAAACCCCTCCAATTGGATTTAAGTACAAACATGAAGACATGCTTTATACAAAGGATGAATACTGCGAGGTCATGGGGTGGAAGGTATCAATGCGGGAAGGAAGAATGTTATCTTTATTATTATTATTATCATGTTTTGTTATATATTGCACGGGATGGAATAATGTATTTATTAGAATGGGAAAACATATCCTTTACTATCCTTTACTATCCTTAGCATTTTTTATTCTAGCAACCTCTATATATGATTTTTTAATGCCACGGTTTTTACTTTTAATTATCAATTTGATAATTAAAATGAGGCTATTTTTAATTAAAAAGAAAATTCGTGTATGATTTCCAAATTGAACAACAATCCTTCCATTAAAACGCGATGTATCGCTTGCACGTTGAGGCATGAGGACGGCGCAAAATTGCACTGTTCAGCATTTTTTGCTTTATGCCCGACTCTACCTTTTCGAGAGCGTCAACGGCATCGAGGACTTTTTCAGCGTTCCTTACCGTCTTTTCAGAAACGCCGTGTTGTTTAGCTATGGTTTCGGCGGTTTTTTTACTGGTGGACATTTTGTCCACTAATAATCTTGCCGGATTTTCCCCCTACACCATCAGGATAACTGCTTATCTCAAGAAATGTGCAATAATTATTCAGTTGATTATTTGCCTTTCATAAACGCGAAGCTAAAGGTTTTTTAGTAACCAAACCAAAACCAGACTATTGGCTTCCGTGTCTTTGCTTTTTTTTACTGCTTTTGATAAAAAAACCTTTTCTCCAAAATTGGGGAAAAGTCACTTCCAACAATCTCATTGACGGTGAACTTGCCATCTTTACCGCTAACAGTTTTGTTAACGGAAAAGTATAAATCAGGCGCAGAAAACTTTCAGGAATTTATCAATGGAAATACCTGAAATGAAAAGTTTCTTTTTGCGCGATGATAATCCTGAGTTTATTTTCACTGCCGATTTTGGGACGGATAATTTTTCAGCCATGAACGCGCATAAGGCGGCATTGGCTTTTCCGTCCACGGGAGGAGACATCAGGGATATTTTAAGGGCATCCCCGTGAATGCCTTTGATTGCGTTTGCGGAAGCTTTCGGCTGTACCCAGCACTGAAGATAAATGCCGCCGTCACGTAAGGAAATCAGGGCTTTTAAATCTTCAGGCTTCACAAGAATCAGGCGCTTATATTGATTGAAGGTTTAGCGCTGTCTGTGCCTGTATGAGACTTAGCGGTTCCAAGGGAATTATCCGGCATACCGAGAAGTTTTTTGATCTCATGCACATCGAGAGTTTCTTTCTCCAGAAGTTCTTTGGCCAAAGTTTCAAGCTGGGTTTTGTTTTCATTGAGAATTTTATCCGCCCTGCTTTTGGCGTTGTCGAGCACTGTTCTGATTTCTATGTCTATTTCTCTGGCGGTCGCCTCGCTGTACTGTTCGACTTTTGTTATATCTCTGGCCAGATTGATATGTTCGGCCCTTTCACCGTATTGGACAGCTCCCATTTTTTCATTCATGCCGAAAGCACATACCATCAGGCGCGCGATGCGGGTTGACTGCTCAATGTCGCTTGCCGCTCCGCTGGTTATGTCATTGAAAATAATTTCTTCGGCGACCCGTCCGCCCATATAGATAGTTATCTGGTCGATAAGTTCTTTTTTGCTCTGAGTATAACGGTCTTCTTCAGGGAGGTGCATGGTAGCGCCGAGGTATGCCTGTCCGCGCGGAATGATAGTAACTTTATGAACCGGCATTGATTCAGGGCAATGAAGCGCGACAAGAGTATGTCCGGCTTCATGATAAGCCGTGATTTTGCGTTCCTTTTCGCTTATTTTCCTGCTTTTGCGTTCTCTGCCCCATCTTACTTTGTCGCGGGCTTCCTCAAGGTCTGACATATCGGCCGCATCCCTGTTGTTGCGCGCGGCGAGAAGGGCCGCTTCGTTTACAAGATTAGCGAGGTCCGCGCCGCTGAAGCCGGGAGTGCCTTTGGCTATTACATCCAGATCAACATCTTTTACAATTTTAATTTTTTTGATATGTACATCAAGTATTTTTCTTCTTCCCTTTATATCGGGCAGGTCGAGTACTATCTGACGGTCAAAGCGGCCCGGACGGAGTAATGCCGGGTCCAGCACGTCAGGCCTGTTTGTGGCGGCAAGTATTATCACGCCTTCCTGAGTTTCGAGTCCGTCCATTTCTACCAGCAGAGCGTTGAGGGTCTGTTCTCTTTCGTCATGGCCTCCGCCTATTCCGGAGAACCTGGAGCGGCCCACCGCGTCAATTTCATCTATGAAAATCAGGCAGGGGCAATGTTTTCTGGCCTGGTCGAACATATCCCTGACGCGGCTTGCGCCCACGCCTACAAACATTTCCACGAAGTCCGAGCCGCTTATGGAGAAAAACGGGACATTGGCTTCACCCGCGACGGCTTTTGCCATAAGGGTTTTGCCTGTTCCCGGAGGTCCCATCAGGAGGGCGCCTTTGGGAATTTTCCCGCCGACCATTTTGAATTTGAGAGGGTCTTTCAGGTAGTCGATGATTTCTTTTGTTTCTTCTTTTGCTTCGTCGGCGCCAGCGATATCGTCGAAAACGACTTTATGCTCGTCAGGCAATATGATTCTGGCTTTGCTTTTGCCGAACTGCATGGCGCCTTTGCCGGCCATTCTTATCTGTCTCGAAAAGAGAAAGTACAAGAGTCCCACGATAAGCAGTATCGGGAGTATTGTTACGATAAGACCGCGCCACCATGTGTCTTTGTTTTTTACATCTACGCCGACCCCTTTTGCCTGTCTCAGCATGTTGTCGAGATTTTCAGAATATATTATGCGCGCGGTGTAATAACCTGTTTGGTATTGCAGGTCAGGCTGCTTCTGCATGACGGGGGCCGAGGAAGGAGGCGCGGGGGGAGGGACAGAGGAGGGGAGATTGGATTTTTTGTATTTTCCTTCTACATAGAGCACTCTGTCTGTTTCAGGGGTTATTTCGACTTTTATGATATTTCCAGCTTCGAGCTGTTTTTCAAAAGTTGACTGATCCCATTCGTCAGTTTTTTCTATGGGATGAAATTTGAAAGCGAATAAAATGGCTATTGTAAGAATTACAAGCATCCATATCATCAACGCCATAAAGGGAGGTTTTCTCTGAAAAGGTTCCTGCGGGTTTTTCGGATTATTGTTCATGATAAATATTTTTTATAATTATAGGTTTATGTTAATAAATACAATACCGGAATACCGGAAAAATGAATATAATCTGTGGATGATATAAATCAAGACAGTTAAAAGAAAAGGATTAAGAAAGCGCCAGCGGGGGTTGCCGAGGGCTGTTGCTTCATTATCATATAGACAAGGAAAACCAGAAGAAGTACGATAACCGCGACTAAAGCTACAACTAAGGCGAGAACTATTTTCTGTGTTTTAGTGCCTTTCTTCGCGTCCCTGGCAAAAGGCGAGAAATTATCCATTTTCTTGACAGTCGATATGCCGAGGTCGGTGCCTTCCAGATTAATTCCAGTTTGCGTTCTCATGACTGTCGTAACGGATTTGTCATCGCAGTCATAAAGGATCTCTATGCCGCCGATCTGAAGAATATCGCTGTTCTGGAGTTCCTGTTCAGTGATGGGAACATTATTGACTCTGGTACCGTTAGTGCTGTGATTGTCGCGTATGGTATATGAAACGCTGTTTTTGATGAAATCGCAGTGATATGTGCTGACCGTCGGGTCTTTTATACAGATATCCCGTTCATCGGAACGTCCAACTGTATAAAGATCCTTGGTAAGCTCAAAACTTTTTCCTCTCAACTGTTCGGAGAGTATTATAAGTTTAGGTATTCCAGGCATCTATCCTCCTGATTTCCACTTGCAAAATATCAGTCCATTATATAAAAAAACTCTTCTAATATAGTATAAAGAAAAGAGATGTCAAAACAAAAAACACATATTATTTAAAGTAAAATTAAATTTCAAAAAACAAATGTGCCGATAAGAAACCTTTTTTTTCAGCTCGTCAGAAACAGGCAAACGCTTCCCGAGAGTTTTTTTATCAGGAAGCGCCCCTGTCTTTTTTTACGGAATTTATGCTATGTTTGAAATTGCGTCATTCTGGCTGGCGGCATAATAATAGTTCCAGCTTTCCGAATCAAGCTGGGACAGAATATTGCTGCTTGAACTGCTGTCCGAATCTGAATCTGAATCGTTCAGAAGGCCCATCATCGAAGACCTCAGTTTTTCCATTCCGATCTGAAGTTCAGCCGCACTGACCTGTCCGTCGCCGTCCGTATCGAATTCATCAAATATGGAAGATGAACTTGAGCTCTCGCTGCTTGAGGAACTGGCTTCTTGCGGAGGAGGGGGCGGCATATTTTCCATTCCGCTGGCTATTTCATCGGATGTCAGGCTTCCATCGCTGTCAGTGTCTATATTTGAAAACATGCTTTCAGTCAAACCGGATTCAGCAAGGGAAACTGCGCTGTCCCCGTCCGTATCCTTTTCGCTGATTATATCGGAAGCCATTGACGCGAAATCAGGTACTTCCTGATTCTGTGCCTGAAACGCGGCCATCTGGGATGTAACCTCATTCAATGCCGCGAGCAGCCCCTGAGAATCCTCAAGGGTTTTCGATAATTCCTCGCTGCTTATCTGTCCGTCCCCATCGGTATCCATATTTGTGAATACCTGATTTATAAAATCCGACACTTGATCTGTGGATGTGCTCTCAGTGCTTGTGGCGGCGGTAGAGCTGCTGCTTTCTGCTTTTGCGCTTTTGCCGCCTGAATTGATCTGAGAGTTTAAAAGTTCACTCCACATTTCATTATTGGAACTGATTGAACTTATACTCATTATATTTCTCCTTCAATATTAAAAATCACCAAATTAAACCACTTCAAAAATCTGTTTTTACTTCATTCCTTTCCTGTCTCCTTTACTTTTTAGGTTTATTTGGCCTGACATCCTTACTGCACAGTTTATGCCATGTTATTGCGGATGTTTAATGGTCTCGATGGGTATATTGTTGACTGTTAATTGTTTGTGTTGCAATTTGCGGATAAAAGGTTGCCCTGTGGATAAAGCTGATTTCTGAAAAGTTGTAAATTTTTTGCGCAGTAGGACACAAAGAATTCACAGTTGAGAAAGCTTTTTCCTGAAGTTTTTTTCTGTATTTGCAAGAGGAGAGATTTTTAGATTTTTTTTCTGAACTGTTTCGGGGTTTTCCCAAAATAGCGTTTAAAGACAGTGGCGAAATACTGGCTTGATGAAAAGCCGAGGGCGTGTGATATTTCCGTTATAGAGCCGGAACTGTCTTTCAGGCGTTTTATTGCCTCTTCGAATTTGACCCGGAGGACAAAGTCGGCGGGCGATATACCGTTTTCTCTTTTGAATTTTTTACCGAAAAGCCCTGCGCTTAATTTGAAATGTTCCGCTATTTCCTCAACGCTGAAGTTATGGGAAGGCCTGCTTAGCGCCAGATTTCTGACTCGGACATCAAGACCGTTATAAAGTGGCGGCTTCCCTGGAGGCTTTTCGCTTAAGCTTTCAACGCTTTCGATAAAAATGGACATTATGGCGAGACGAAGTTTCAGAAGGGCGTATGCATCCGGCTTTCGGCCTTCCATATTTTCAATAATTTTTCTGATTTCTTTGAGATGGAAAAGCATTGCGGGGGAGGCTTTCCGCACGGGATTTCCGGCGTCGGCGAGAATTTTTCCCATTGCCTTCAATTCTCTTTCGGACAAGAAACTTCCTTTTGCGGCATTTGCGGCAAAGGGGTCGAATATTATCCAGATGAGATAACACGGAGCGAGGACTCCATGTCCGACAGAAAAAGTATCACCATCCTGCGTCAGGCAGAATTCTCCGCCCCTTAAAGAAAGCTTTCGTCCATCCGTGAATTTCCACAAAAGTTCACCTTCAGCCATAAATGTCAGTTGTATTTTTCTGTGACGGTAAGTCTTTTGGGGACTGGCTTTTTTTATTTTATCAATGCCGAGTTCATCGACAAAGTTCAATTTCAGCGTTTTTGAATTCAGAATAATCATGAAGAGAATACCGTTTGTTCAATTTTGAATACTGCCGGAAATCAAACGCATTACATCTGAGTCTGGAATATAATATACACAGTACAACATAAATGTAAAAGGCAGAAGATTAATGAAAATAGATTTCAGGATAGATTGGGGATACCAGATGCTTTACAGCCGCCGTCATTACCATCCGTTTTACCATTGGGACGGGCATTTGGAATGCAGTGATTTTTCGGAAATGAAACTCAGTATGCGGGAGTACCCGCCCGCCTGGTGGGGACCTTGCCACAGCGCGGTTGAAACCCCTATGGATGAAACTCAATGGAAAAGCACGACGCGCCGGAAAATCGCGGGTATCAGGGTTAAGGCGGAATGTGCTGAAAACGCAAAATTCAAGCTTGTTACGCTTTCCGGAACTTTCGAATTCAGCGCGGCGGATATTATTGAAAAAGGGCATTTCTCATTTCCTGTCGGGCCGAAATATGCCTTCTGCGCGGTAACTGTCTGCCGTACAGGTTATCTCTGGTTCCGTCCTGCTCCGCGAGAAGAGCAGAAAGTATTTGAAGCCGGGGATTTGGCGCTTCCGCAGACTAATTCGCATCGAATGGAGTTGGCCGTTTTAAAACCTTGTAAAAATTTTGATATGCCGCTCTCAATGGCGTTGCCGGATGCGCATAATGCTCTATGTGAGTGTCTCTGTCATATTCAGGCTATGATTCTCAAGGCTGAACTTCCGGACGGGGAGAATCACGCGAAAGCGGAAATCCCGATGGAGCTCCTTGTAAACGGGAAAACTGTTTCAAGTTTTACTCATTATTTCCGCTCTCATGACGGTACAGTGCAGATGCTTGAGGGCGTCTGGGCACGTTTCCCGATGGATGCGGATATAGAGAAAATATCACTGAAAAACTCTAATCCTGATTATCCTCTTTATATAAGCCGTGTTTCTTTTGAAAGCAAAGTTACAAAGCATCTTCAGATGACTCTTCCGCCATGGGCCCTTGCCGGGGAAACCCTTGTCGGAAAAATTTTTGCGTTACATAACGAAACCGTAAAAATACAAACTCCTGACGCTGTCATGAAAATGGATTTATCGCCGGGATGGAACGAATTCGAATTCAGATTGACGGAAGCGGGCCGGAACGTGAAATTGTCCGCGTCGGCTGGGAAACTGGAGGAGGAAGCGTTTATAAAAACGGTTTATGCGTTGAAGGATGAAACGCCTGAACTTATGGTTGGTTATGATATGACTGTCGTGCCGCATGACAAGAATGGTTTCATGGACTGGCTGCTTGATTACACAAGCCGGACAAGGCTGGGCAATACCGTGGTGTTCAGAAACTTCCGCAACGCTCCCTCAGAAGACGATTTCAAGCGCTGGGGTGAATTTTGCCGCAAACACCGCATTTATGCGCAGAGCGTCAATTTTCATCAGAATGATACCTTTCCCAGAGCTGCCGGAGAATACCTCCATAATGCCGGACGCCATGAATATCCAGGTGTGGTATACGCAAAGGACCCGGAGAAAGACTCCGAATCGGCGGACATGAAAGATGCCTATGAACGCTATATCGCTTTTCTGAAAGACGATGTGGACAAAGTAAAAGCCATAGGTTTGAGGCCCGCGTATGGTGACGCTTCAGGCGGGCACAGGCATTGTTATCTTGCCGGGGCTTCTTTTATAAGGACTGAAACAATGGTGCCGCATACTCAGCATATCTGTTCTCTCGCGCGTCCTGCCGCCGAAGCGCTTGGAAAAGGTGACTGGGGTGTGCATATCGCCATCCAGCACGCTGTACAGCTTTATCATGAAGAACATCATCTCGGACAGTATTTTCTTTCGCTTTATCAGCCGTGGATGATGGGCGCTTCTATGATCTACGAGGAAGACAGCCTGTTCCTGCTTTTCAAGGAGGAACGTCAGTGTTGGGATGATGCCCTCACAAAAGGCAAAAGGGACATGACGCGTGAATTTTTCCGTTTCGTGAAAACGCATCCGCGGAAAGCTTCTCCCGTCCGCAATATAGCGTTTCTTGAAGGCCGTTACGCGGCGCCTTTCAACGGTTTTATCTGCGGCACTGAACAGGACCCGCATTATTCAGTCTGGGGCAAATTCGGAAATAACTCTCCTGAGTGGGGGCACGGACAAGCGGAGAAGTGCCGTCATCTGCTGGATGTCCTCATGCCGGGTGCGAGCGTTCAGCCCATGAGACAGCGTTTTGAAAAGCGGCGTTTCTTTTTTTCCGGCACTCCTTACGGGGATTTTGATCAGGTACCGATAGAAGCATCAGACGAGTATTTCAAGCAGTATAAACTGCTCCTGAATTTCGGATGGAACACTATGATTGCGGGTGATTATGAAAAACTTAAAAACTTTGTTCATTCGGGAGGAACGCTTTTCACCGGGATACCGCAGTTCAGCACCCATGTCAGGAGGGATTTTCTGAAAGATATGAAAGAACTTTCGCTTTGGAACAATGGCGACCTTTCCGAATTCTGCGGTGTTAAAATACTTGGCAGAGGCAATCCGTTTAATGGTTTCTGGAATGCCGCGGGAAAAGAAAAGTTCGTTACTCCTGAACTTTCCCGCATTCCGAATGATTCACCTGATGAAGACGGTCCATGCGCTCTTGCCGATATTGAATTTTCAGGTGCTGAAACTGTTGCCTGGGACGCGGATTCGGGAGCTCCCCTGATTGTCCGTAATAAGTTTGGCAAAGGGCAGGTCTATCTTATCTGCGCATGGGCATACCCCGGACATGAGACATTGAGCGAGCTGGTTTCGTCATGGACTGTCATGCTTGCCGAACAACACCGCGGCGACTCTTATGTGGATGACCCGTCAGGAGAAGTTTTCTGGAATTTCAGGGAGGAAAGCCCGGGCGTTTCCAAAGTGATGCTTCTCAACACTGACTGGTCTTCTCCGGGAAATGAAAAGACCGTGACCATACATGCTGGAGAACGAAAACTCATCTGCAAAGTGATTGAGCGGCAGCCTAAAATAATTACAGTATTACCATCTGCGTTCATCGAGGCCCCGGCGGAAATCCATCTGGAAATTCTTTCCGGCAAAGGCAATCAAATAAAAGTAAGAGCGCATGGGGCTGAGAATGCTTATATTCTTATCCATAAAGAAGATAAAATCGAAAAAATCCCTGTCGATTTCAATGAAAAACCTTTCAGTGATTTGAAACAGAGATATTGACCTTAATCCTGCCTGTATCATCCGGCGCCTGATTTTTTAAGATAAGGCGCTGGTAATTTTCTGCTTGAGGGAGTATAATTTATATGTAATTTTTTAAGTCGTTATGGAGGGAATTAAAATGCGTATTTCTGTTCTTGCTATGGTATTGGCGGGAGGAGAAGGAAAAAGGCTTTTTCCGTTAACCGATCAGAGAGCAAAACCAGCGGTGCCGTTCGGCGGAAAATACAGGATAATAGATTTTGTCTTAAGCAATTTTGTAAACAGCGGGATAACAAGTGTTTTCGTGCTGACCCAATTCAAGTCCCAAAGCCTTATGGAGCATATCATCAACGGCTGGAACATATCCAGCACTCATGGCAAGGGACGTTTCATCATACCGGTACCCGCGCAGATGCAGACACAGGACAGGCGCTGGTATTCGGGTACTGCTGATGCCATTTATCAGAACATACATCTTATAGAAGATTTCAATCCCGATATAGTGGCGATATTCGGCGGTGACCATATATACAGGATGGACATAAGCCAGATGATAGATTTCCATATTAAAAAAGGCGCCCTGGCGACAGTCGCCGCCATTCCGGTGCCGATGCATGAGGCAAATCAGTTCGGTATAATTCAGGCGGATAATGATTGGAGGATAATGGATTTTCACGAGAAACCTGAAAACCCCGTCCCTGTGCCTGGTGATCCGACAAACGCCCTCGCTTCAATGGGAAACTACATTTTCAATTCCAAGGAAATTCTTTCCCTGCTCAGAAAAGACTGTACGCTGACTGACAGCTCGCATGATTTCGGAAAAGACATAATACCATCTCTGGTTGACTCTAAACGCCTCTTCGCCTATAATTTTCACTGGAACAAAATTCCCGGTCACCATCACCGTTCGTCTTACTGGCGCGATGTCGGGAATCTGAAGGCTTTCTATGAAGCCAATATGGATTTGCGTTCCGGCGAGCCGGAGTTGGACCTCTATAATAAGCAATGGCCGATATACAATTACCATTTTGGTCTGCCGCCCGCTAAATTCGTTCATAACGAGGAAGTAGGGCGTGACGGCCTTCCCAGAATAGGCAAAGCCGTGAATTCCCTGGTCTGCGACGGCTGTATTATTTCAGGGAGCACTGTTACAAACTCGGTGCTTTTCAATTCAGTCCATGTACACAGTTATTCGACCATACAGAACAGCATACTCCTGAATGATGTTGAAATAAGGGAACATTGCCGTCTGAGAAACGTGATAATTGATAAGCATGTAGATTTGCCGGAAGGCACTGTCATAGGTTATAACCGCAAGGAAGACGAGGAAAAATATTACGTTGTGGACCTTTATGAACATGACGGCTCATGGCTTACGGTAATACCCAAGAACAGGGACAATACCGAAAGACAGCTGGCTAAAGTTTTGGAACCGATAGAATACAAATAATTATTTATGCGGTTTCTTGATTTTTGTTTTGTCAGCGTTTTCTTCGCGGTATATAGATTTGTGTGCCGCAAAAAGACGTATGGCGTCTCTATTCCTGAGAGATTTTAGCTTTTTCTTCAATCATGGAAAGCTGTTTTATAAGAGGCTTTTTAAGAACGCCTGCCGCGTCGAGGCACTTTTCGGCATCCCTGTATTTTCTGACTTTTATGTTTTCCACTGCCAGGAAGATTGTTTTAACTTCCGGCGGCAAATCCGTGAGATGCTTCATTTTTTCACTGTTTGTAAGCTGGTAGATGTCAAGACGTCTTTGTATCAGGGCCGTTTCCATTTTTTCTTCCAGATTGATATAATCTCCCTTGACGATAACCTTGACTGTTTTTTCACCCTCATCCAAGGTTTCTATTTTAATTTCTTTTCCATTAAGTTTTCTGAAACTTTCCATAATGGTTTTGTTTATTGACGCCAGGCCCTCGACTATTTTCCGGACATCATCGGCTTTAAATTCGGAAACATCATAATTTGCCGCCGCCGCTTTGTACTGTCCTTTGATAATCAGAGAAGATATTTCATTTACGAATTCCTGCTTTTTCTCTTCGTACCTGCTTTTTTCCACCGCCCATTCAGATGCTTTGTTTTCAAAATTCTTAGCCAGCTTCATGCGCTCTTCAGCGGTTTCCGCGGCAAAGGACGCGTTGTAAGCGGCGAGAAGATTAATGGCTTTCTGGAAATCCTTTTTTTCGGCAAACTTCATGGCATTTGCGGTGAGATTTTTCATCACGGCTTCAATGGCAGACTGCTTTGCTTTTTTCAAGCTGCTGATTTGTTCATCGGCAAGTTTCCTGTAAGCCGCGTTGTTATATTTCTTTTTAAAGTCTTCAAGCTTCCCAACGGCGCTGTCGAAATTACCTCTGTTTTTCATGGTCTCCGCGGCAAAACTTGAGACAAGCTTCCAAGAGGCGTCCTCCGGTTTTTCCCTGTGCTGCTGAACTTGTGTTTTCTTCTGTACCGGAGCGGGCGCGATGTGTTTTCCCTGCGCTTTGGGCGCGGTTACCGTGCTTTTAGAATTTTCGAGGTTTTCCAGCATATTGCTTATATCATTGGCGTCGCCGAGATTTTTTTCAGGATTGTAATAAATGGCGAAGAGCAGGGTAATCGCCGAAACAATAACAATGCCCATGAAAACGAGAAAATAATTTGAAACAGTGCTGTATTTGATGTTTTCTCTATATGGCGACGGTTTGGGATGCCCATGGCTTTTTTCATGCGCCTTTTCTGAAACCGTCCTGCCGGCATCCGGGGTTTCATGATAAATGAGGCCCTGGATGTCTTCAATTAATTTATCCCAATTGGCGTAACGTTCCTCCCGCTCTTTTTTCAGCATTTTGTCTATTATTTCGGAGCATTGAGGGGAAACAAGGGGATTGATTTGCCATACAGGCGTATGTTTTCCTGAGAGCTGTGCTTCCATAAGCCTGACGGTTGAGTCATCCGTGAAGGGCGGCTTGCCGCAGAGCATTTCATAGAAAACAATTCCCAGGCAGTAGATATCTGAACGGCAGTCCAGATCTTTTCTCCCTCTGACCTGTTCGGGGCTCATGTACATGGGGTTGCCGACTGTAAAGCCGGTAATTGTCATGTTTTTTACGCTTTCCGTCATGATTTTGGCCAAGTCGAATTCTGTAAGCATTGCCTGATTGTCTGATGTGATGAGTATTGTATCAGGGCTTATGTTTCTGTGCAGGACTTTAGCTTTGTGCCATGCATAGTTGAGGGCCTTTGCCAACTCGAATATTATTTTCAGGGACTCCAGTTCATCGAGTCTGTTCCGCTGTTTAAGTGTTTCCTTGAGAAAGCAGCCTTTCTCATAGGCGGTAACAAGGAAATACATCCCGTTGAATTCCCCGGCCTCGTATGCGCTTAATATGTTTGAATGCTGGATTGACGCTATCAGTTTGGTGCTCTGGATGAAGCGTTCAATCTGTTCTTTGGAAATATTACCCCTTTGCGGCAGTATTTTTATAATAATCTTGCGGGAGAGGGAGAGGTGTTTGCCAAGGTACAAGTCTTCCCCCAGGCTTCCCTCTGAAAGTCTGTTCAATACTTCAAATTTCCCGTCTATTACAGTGCCCGGTTTCAGTTCGGGCCTGAGATTCATCATAAAATCAATCTCCCGTTTATGATATGGTAAAATATATTTAATCTTTGGGAATAATCAAAATGATATTCGAATAAATATCTCAGATTAAAGTTTTTAAAGACAAAGAAGACTCCCTGGGAGACCCCTTGATATAGTAAATATGAACAGCTATTGTATCGAAAGATCCTGTTACAGTTCATAAAACTGCCGGATATTTAAAGAATCGAGATTTTTCGTGATCTTTTTCAAAAATAAAAATAAGGCTTCCTCTATTGGAGGGCCTGATAATTCTCCGGGTGATAAGGACTTGAGATCGAATTTGCCCCTTCCTGAAACTCCGCCTTCCGTCTCATGGCAGCGTAATCTTGTCTTTGTATGGATGGCCCAGTTTCTTTCCATAATGGGTTTTTCTTTCGGAATTCCCTTTGTCCCGTATTTTTTTCAGGAGGAGCTTGGCGTCAAGGCTGATGATCTTGCCATGTGGGTAGCGCTTTTCGGAGCGGCTACGCCGCTGACCCTTGCCATATTTTCTCCTGTTTGGGGTGCTCTTGCCGACAGGATGGGCAGACGTCCGATGCTTTTGCGCGCGTATTTCGGAGCGAGCATCATACTTACGCTCATGGGAACGGTGACAAGTCCGATATGGCTTATAATTCTGAGGCTGGGGCAGGGGGTTCTTACCGGAACTGTAACCGCCTCTCAGGCGCTTGTTTCGACACATACGCCGAATCACAGAAGCGGTTTGGCGCTGGGGTCTCTGAACAGCGCGGTTTTTTCCGGTGCTCTCATGGGGGCTTTTGTGGGCGGATGGACGGCGGAGCTGTTCGGTTACCGGATAGCGTTTTATTTTTCGGGTTTTGTGATGCTTATCTCAGCGTCTCTGGTGTTTTTCGGTGTCAAGGAAGTTTTCCACAGGCCGCCGTTGCCTGAAAAATCCGGGGGCATATTTGCCGGGATAAAGCCAAGCGTGGGACAGCTCAAACTTGCGCTTCCCATACTTCTGCTGATGACGGCGGTAATGTTTGCACGGCAGTTTGACGCGTCATTTGTGCCGCTCCTTGTTCAGCAGATACACGGGAAAATCGAAGGCGCGGCCCTTCGTACCGGAATGCTTTTCGCTCTTTGCGGATTGGCCGGTGTCTTTTCCGGGGTTTCTCTCGGATGGCTGGCTGACAGGGTTTCCCCCGGCAAAATAGGCAAATGGTCGGCTTTTTTTGCCGGACTTATGATGCTTCCGCAGGCGTTTGTTTGGAGTATGGGCCTGCTTTTTCCCATACGTTTCCTGATGATTTTCGCGGCTGGAGGCCTTGATCCAGTGCTCCAGATATGGCTTTGCAAGATGACCCCGGCTCAGAGCAGAGGCCTGATTTTCGGATGGTCGGCCACGGCGCGTGCCGTAGGATGGGTATTTGCTCCTTTGGCCGGAGGTCTTGTCGCCGGGGCTTTAGGCATCAGGTATATTTTCCTTATCGGGCCGTTCTTCTATTTTACACTTATATTTCTCATATCCATAACAGTCAAAAAAATAGAAAGCAATTCAGGCGGAAAAGTCCCGCCCGACACTCCAGTACCGCCGGAGATGATAACGGAAAAATCCGCCTGACAGATGGGGCGAAGCCCTGTTTTTCCTGCCCCAGGCGAAGCTGAGGAACTGTACGGAATATCCAGAGAATCTTCACGGCCGTTTACTTTTGAAGCAAGGCTTCGCGGTACTGTTTTATTTCTATATCCAGAACGCTGCGGGTATGTTTGATTTTCCATTGCAGATGAGCGGCGTCTGTCATGTACTCCATGCTTGGTTCCCAGCCGAGGCGCGAATCTCCTTCGACTGCGGGAATTGTATCTTCCGTGTTTTTAATTTCTTTTTCGGCGAGTTTTACCATTTCGTCGAGGAGTCTCAATAGTTTTGAGGGTTTGCTTTCGACGAAGAGCTTCTGGTTGAGTTTCCACCAGTTCTTTATATTGATTACGGTCTGAATGGTGTTCTGCATGAAAATCCCCATACATAACATTCTTTCGGCTTCTTCCTTTTTAGAAGCCGGAGTCAGTGAAACCGCCTTTTTCAGAAACTCGGTCCCTTTTTTCCAGAGAGAAAGCATTTTTTCCAGAGATTTGATTTCCACGTCCACGCGGACGGGGCCGGGGGAATATCTTTTATCTTCAAACGGATGGTACATAGTCTTTACAATTGCGTTTCCGAAGTGCGCGTGTTCGGCGCAGGGCAGGGGTGTTTCGCGCGAACCGAAAGTCTTGCTTATATCCGGATGAAAGACGAAAGGATACGAAGGCCCTATCCTGAAAGGCCCGTACTGATCTTCATTTGTCGGGATGTAGTAATTAATGGCCTCGCTCCATTCTTTCCATGCTTTCAACGCATACTGTGCGCCTTTCGCGCCGAAATCCCTGACGGCTATTTTTTCGAGAATTTCATCGGCATTTACGGATGGAGACCAGTAATTCCACTTTACCATTTCGCTGACGAAAGACGGTATCCAGCCGTAGTGATGGCATTCCATAAGTCCTGTCAGATTCCACTTTTTATTTGCGTCCGCAAGGGCCTTGCAGCGTTTGTTCCATTGCCATGGCACTGGGATGTACGGAACTACTCCGAAATCCCATGTCATGCCGCCGGTATTGCACATCGTGTAAAGACGGATTTTTCTTTTGCTTGCCTCTTTCGCTTCGCTTACGAAATACTCGCCGGGACCGACATAAGAGATAGTATAGTCCACGCATGTATGTACCGCGTTTTCACGCTTTATCTGCTCGAACATTTCAAACGTTACCAGCAGGGAAACATCATCTGGCATGGAGCGTATCAGGTCGAGCCTGTCCTTTTCGGGCGCCCAGCCCCAGTTGTAAGTCCAGAAAACTATATCGGCTGCGGGGCTGTATTTCCGAACACTTTTCTTAATCATATTTATCCATGACGGATAGTCATAACACGGCCACCAGCCTGGACTGGGTTTGCCGGAGGGAATGCCGTCGGATGGTTTTTCCCAATAGAATTTGCCTGTGGTATTTTTTGTATCCTTGCTGGGAAATTCGCAGGATTCTCCGACCATGACAATGCCTTTAGCTCCTGGACATGCCTTGAACAATGCCCCGTAAGTGCTGTCATAATATTCGTCCGCGCCTTTTTCCTCAGGGTGCTTTAAACTCTTGAGATAACTGTAAAAATAAACGTCCAGTCCGAATGACGCGGCGCGTCTTATCAGATCGTTGAAATCAAGATAACCCGCTGTAGTTTTGTCAACGCCTTTGGCGAAGACAAGTATGGCATCCATGCCCGAATGTGCCATAGCGTTAAGGTGCGCGTCGGGAAAACAGTCAATGCCCCAACCCGAATGCGTCATTCGCGGAGAGAAAACGGGACATCTTACACTATCGCATTTTTCCACTATGGGCGCTTCGCGGAAGTTCATTATGTCTTCAAGATAAAACGAACCCTGCGCCGCGCCTCTGTCTTCATTGCCGCATATTATTATATTCGAGGAAGAGACTTTTATCCCGTAGCTTCTCGTGACGGATAATTTGGGACCGAATTCAGGAAGCTCTTTTTTAGTCGCCAATACTATGCAGTTTTTTTCTTCCTTCACGGAAGCGGCTTTTTTTAAGAGCACTGAAACGTTCATGCTCGTGAAAAAATAATCCTGCAAATCCTTAGCCGCGTTGATTATGACGTCAGAGGCCTTTTTACTGATTATTATAGACCATCCGTTTTCAACGGCAATATCATTTTTGCCGGGCGTAACATTATAATCGCGCCTGTCTGCCTTGTGAACCTTATTAAGCCTGTCCCTGAATTCGTAGTTCCGTTCTGTTTTCATAAGTTATATCCGGTGATGGTTATTTACGTTTTGAATAGTTTGTAAATATACTCCATCACCGGCATTTTAACCAGCAATTGTGTTCTTTTAATCAATGGCTTTCAGCATAAGGCGATGGAAGAACCTGAAACTCAGTGAAGGAGTTTTCATCCGCTCCACCCATTTTATCAAGCCATAGATAAAGTTTCCATTTGCCGAGATCAAATACGCTTGTATTGAACCATAGGATATTATCGCCGCCGGATTTAAGAACTGTATTGGGTATCTCGATTGTTTTATTATTTTCCGATACGGCTTTCATGCAAAGCGGATATTGCAGTATATCCGAATCACTTACATTAGCGTGGATGCGCAATTTGAGATCGTCTCCGGAAATTACTTTCATCGGAGGAGCATTTACGTCTACCGATTTTCTTATTTCCGAGATA
>MHBF01000021.1:0-2559 GCA_001803225.1 Lentisphaerae bacterium GWF2_44_16
CAGCTCGGATTCAAAATAGTCGAAACGCCGATAGTACACGCCGACCGCCAGTGGGGCAAGTCACGTTACAGTCTTCTGCGTTACAGGGGACTTCTCGATGTATTTTCAGTAACGGTTTTCAGCGCTACCAACATTCGTCCATTTCATACCTTCTGCGAATTCATGGTGATATTTTTTCTTTTCGCCGTGATCCTTTTCGGGCTTAGTTTTGCGATCACGACAACAGGAATCTTGACATGTCTGCTTATTTCAGCATTGCATTTTGCGGCCGGCTGGTGTGTTTTTGTCGCGACGCTGCTGCCTTTCTTCGGCATCCTTATGGAGGCCATGTCGCGCGACTACCAGAACAAGCGCTGGCACGAAGTGCTGCTCCTTAAAAAGGTGTTGCCCGGCCAGTCAGCAGAAAGTTCAGGAAAGACCAGTTCCACAAATGAATCCTGAATGCAACGTAACAGACCAGCAGAGATTTCACAGCCGTGCCGATATGGACAGGGCCGGCAACCGTTGCAACAATCCTTACATCAGAAAGCGTGAACAGAAGCTCGCAGCCAATATCCTGAGCAAATTGCCGCCGGCTGGAAAAACTGTACTGGAAATAGGGTGCGGCGAAGGAACCAATCTCCTGTATCTCAATGCTTTAAATGATTCATTGAGCTACACGGGAATAGACTTTTCAAAGGAAAAAATAGATGCATTTCAAGGCTTTCCGGAAAATATCAGGGGCATTGTGGCCGATGCTATGAAACTACCTTTTGCCGATGAAGAATTTGATTTTGTGTTCCTTAGAGATGTACTTCATCATATTGATTGGGCGCGCCCTCAAGTAATGAATGAAGCGTGGCGAGTCTTAAAAAGAGGAAAAACTCTGCTGGTATTTGAAGCTAATCCATTTTCACCGCTTAACGTTATTTTCTGGAATCTCTATCCTGTGGAAAGGGGCATGAAAAATTCTTCCAGAAAAGAAATGTTTGAGTTGCTTTATAAATATGGCCCATGTTCTATTGAATATTTGGAACCAGGATATTTGGTTCGCGCTGTAAGCTTTATATTCTGGAAGTCCGGTTCTGAAAATATTTTTGCCCGTTACCTTTTGTTGCCCGTCTCCAATATCATAGAAAAACTTATGTGTCTTATGCCCAAAAGCTTTTGGCCTTGTCGCCTCTATACTATCAAAAAAGATTGAATTTTTAAATTAAAAATGTGCGGAATATACGGAACAATCGACTGGACAGCCCCATCGCAGTGGCCACCGGAGAAAGCCAGAGGGATGAAGGATTCAATTCATTCCCGCGGCCCCGACCATAACGGGGAATTCATCGAACCCGGCATCTATCTCGGAATGAACCGTCTGGCAATTATCGACCTGGCCAGAGGCAATCAGCCTATCTTCAATGAAAATAAAGATCTTCTCATAATCTATAACGGAGAACTCTATAATCACGATGCGCTTCAGCTCGATCTTTCCAGGCAGGGACATAAATTCGAGACACACTGCGATACTGAAGCAATATTGCATGCCTTCGAAGAGTATGGTCCAGACTGCCTGAATAAGTTCAACGGCATGTTTGCTTTTGTGATATACAATAGGAAGACGAGAACCCTTTTCGCCGCCAGGGACAGACTCGGCATCAAGCCGTTTTACTACATGCGGCAGGGAAATAACTTTTCATTCGCATCCGAGGCCAAAGCACTTCTTCCTCTCCTTGATAAGCCCAGTCCCGACTGGAATGCCGTAAGCCGTTATTTTTCTCTGGGCTATTTCCCCTCCCCCGATTCCCCGTTCGCAGGGATCATGAAACTGAAGCCGGGGACTTATCTTGAGATCAGCGGATCGCGTTTTGAAGAGCACAGCTACTGGCATCCTGAATTCGGATCAAATAAGGATATCGGATTCGACGAAGCCGTCGAAACGACCAAAAAGATTCTATACGCCTGTATTGAAAAGGAGATGATGAGCGAAGTCCCGCTTGGGCTTTTTCTGAGCGGCGGACTCGACTCCTCCGCAATCGCGGCTTATTCAAAAAAAATAACGCCCGGCAGACTTCATTCTTTCGGCGTGAGATTCCAGCAGAAGACGCATGATGAGTCTGAAGATTCACGCATGGTGGCAAAACATCTGGGAATAGAACATCACGAAATCGATTTTGGCGATGACGACATACGGGAGAACCTTTACAAATGCGCGATGACGCTTGATGAACCGTTCGGCGATTCCACAGTGTTGCCGCTCATGAAGCTGTCCAAAGCCGCACGTGAACTTTTTACCGTTGTCCTTACCGGCTGGGGCGGAGACGAAATATTTGCCGGTTATCCGACTTACTCAGCTCATATACTGGGGGGCTTTTACCGCCGTCTCCCTGCCTGGCTTGGGCAAAAACTGATACCATGCTGCGCCAATAAACTTCCGGTTTCCGATAAGTACATGTCTTTCGATTTCAAACTCAAGCGCTTTGTCCGCGGGATAAATCTTTCCCCTGAATTGCAGCATTTCGCGTGGATGGGATATTTTCAGCAAACGCAGCTTGACGCTATCCTGAGCGACGATGTAAAAGGCGCCAT